>JAICVH010000574.1 GCA_025935435.1 Burkholderiales bacterium | reverse complement strand
GCGGCGCAACTGCCGCTGACCGCCATCGAAACGATGGTCAGCGTCGTGCGCCCGAGACGATCGGCGAGCAAACCCGCAACGACGCAGCCGATTGCTCCGGAGCCGATCGTCGCGAACGCCGCGAACTTCGCTGCGACACTTGCGCTCTCCGGCGCCATGGTTAGGGAGAAGCTCGCCTGCAGAAATACGCCGATCCACGCCCACATCGCGTAGAGCTCCCACATGTGGCCGAGGTAACCGAGGTTCGCGAGCCGCAGCGGCACGTCTTGCCACGCCGTCAGGATGGCCCGCGGATCGACGCGGGGTGACGGTGCGCGGTTGGGACCGAGCCCTGCCAGTCCGATGCTGACCGCGGCAGCGATGGCGGCCACCGATGTGGTGGCAACCGGCACGCGCCACGCGACGCCGCCAAGCGCGTTGAACAGATGCGGCGATGCCGATCCGAGCGTCAGTGCACCGACGAGGATGCCCACCATCAGACCCATATCCCCCTTCGCCCACGTGGAGGCGAGCTTCATTCCCACCGGATAGACGCCCGCCATCGAGAGGCCGGTGATCGCCCGCAATCCGAGCGCGGCCGGCGACGACGGATCGATGACGAGCAGTCCGGCGTTTGCGACTGCGCCGAGGACCGCCGACGCTGCGAACATCCGACGCGGGTCGATGCGATCGGCCAGTCCGAGCAGCGCACTGACGACACAGCCGACGACGAAGCCGAGCTGCACGGCACTTGTCAATGCCGCCTGCGTGAACGCGCTCAGATGAAACTCCGCCGTCAGCGCGGGCAGCACGGCAGATGCGGAAAACCAGAGCGACATTGCCGCAACCTGGCTGAGGGCAATCACGGTGATCGAGAATGCTTTCGAGGTGGCCCGGTTGCCGGGTACCATCACGCCTCCGCCCGGATATCACTGGCCGCCGCCCGTTGCGGCGCCGGCCGAATCGTCCACGAAACGCGCCGCAATCGCAAACCCATCGGATGGCACTCAATATCTTCAGCCGGCTGATGCCGCCGGAAATCAGCTTCACGAGCCAGTTCTGCGAGCAGGCGACGTGCATCCACGAAGCCGCGCAGGAGTTGCGCGACATGGTGGAGGGACAGAAGGTCGGCGCCGACCAGCATGTCGCGTCGATTCGTCGGATCGAGACGCGCGCCGACGGCATCGCACGCCGGATCTTCATCGGCGCCAATCGCACGTTCCAGGCACCGATCGACCGCGAAGACATCCTGCACCTCGCGCACGATCTCGACGACGTCGTCGACCTGATCGAGGACACTGCGAAGGGCATCCAGCGCTACGCGATTTCGGTGTTCGCCGAGGAGATGCGCTCGATGGTCAACGCGGTTGTCGAGAGCGGCGATCTGCTGAAGCAGGTCATGCCCCACCTCGATGCGATCACGCGCCAGCATCGGACGATCTTCGCGCTGTGTGAAAAGATCGGAGAGCTCGAGGAAAGCGCGGACGAATCGTTCGATGCGGGACTCACGCGGATTCGCGCGGAACTTGGCAGCGGCGCTTTGAACCCGATCGGGTACCTCGATCGCAAGGAACTCTACGAATTGATCGAGCGCGTCGTCGATAAATGCGACGACGTCGCCAATGTCGTGCAAAGGGTGACGGCGAAGCACGTCTGACGGCGCGCGCCAACTTTCCGATCGTCGATGGAGCTCGCCTCGCTCGGAATGGTGACGCTGGTGGGCCTGATCGGCATCGCGTTGCTGTTCGATTTCATGAACGGGCTGCACGATGCCGCGAACTCGATCGCCACCGTCGTATCGACGCGCGTGCTGAAACCGGGGACCGCCGTGTTCTGGGCGGCCTTTTTCAACTTCATCGCGTTCCTCGTGTTCGGGCTGCACGTTGCGCAGACGATCGGCACCGGTATCGTCGAAGCGGGCATCATCGACGCGCACGTCATCTTCGGCGCATTGGTCGGCGCAATCGTCTGGAACGTCGTCACCTGGCGGCTCGGACTTCCGTCGAGCAGCAGCCACGCACTGATCGGTGGCTTGGTCGGTGCCGGTGTGGCGAAGGGCGGGTTCAACGCGGTCGTCTTCGGTGGACTCGGCAAGACCGCGGCGGGCATCGTGCTGTCGCCGCTGATCGGCTTCGTACTCGCACAACTGCTCGTCCTTGCGGTGCAGTGGGCGAACCTGCGCAGCACGCCTTTCGCCGTCGACCGGCGGTTTCGTATCCTGCAGCTTGGATCGGCCGCGCTCTACTCGCTCGGGCACGGCGGCAACGACGCGCAGAAGACGATGGGCATCATCGCGGTGCTGCTGTATTCGCAAGGCATGCTCGGCGCGACGTTCCACGTTCCGTTCTGGGTCGTCATCACGTGTCAGTTCGCGATGGCGCTCGGCACGTTGATGGGCGGCTGGCGCATCGTCCACACGATGGGATCGCGGATCACCCATCTGAAACCGATTCAGGGCTTTTGCGCCGAGACCGGCGGCGC
>JAICVH010000665.1 GCA_025935435.1 Burkholderiales bacterium | reverse complement strand
CTTGTCGCGGTAGACGACGAGGCGAAAGGCACCTGCGGGCGTCGTGAGCGGTCGCTCGGCGACGCGTTCGATCAACCGTTCGGTGCGGCTGCGGTGATGTATGAGATCGACGATCGACCCGATCTTCAGGCCGTGTACGCTCGCGAAGACCTCCAGGTCGGCAAGCCGCGCCATCGTACCGTCGTCATTCATGATCTCGCAGAGCACCGCCGACGACGAATGGCCGGCCAGCGCGGCAAGATCGCAGCACGCCTCCGTATGTCCCGCGCGGGCGAGCACGCCGCCCGCTTGTGCAATCAGCGGAAACACGTGACCGGGCTGCACGATGTCGTCGGCGGTGGCGCCGGGGGCGGCCGCGACGCGGATCGTGTGCGCGCGATCGGCCGCCGAAATTCCCGTGGTCACGCCATGCGCGGCTTCGATCGACACCGTGAAATTCGTGCCGTGTACCGATCGGTTGACGGCAGTCATCGGCGCTAGGTTCAGCTGTCGCGCACGCGCCTCGGTGATCGGCATGCAGACGAGACCGCGGCCGAACCGCGCCATGAAGTTGATCGCATCGGCCGTCACGCAATCCGCGGCGAGCACGAGATCGCCTTCGTTTTCGCGATCCTCCTCATCGACGAGCACGACCATCCGCCCCGCCTTCATCTCGGCGATGATCTCGACTATCGGAGCAACGGGCATGCGCACTTCCTTCGACGAAACGAACGACATTTTACCGTAGCGTGTGCGCACACATGGCGCGCACCGGTCAGCTGCGCGCGTTGAAGAGTGCGAGCGTCGCTCCCGCCAGCGCGCTCGCGGGATTGGTGTAGTCGAGCACGACGTTGAAGTGATGCCGTTGCGCAATCGCAAGGGGCGCACGCAGGTCGGGCGGACGCTGATTCGGCCACGCATCGAACAGCAGTTGCGACTGGCGGATGAACTCTAGCGTTTCGTCGGCGCCGACGGCGATGACGAGGGGTGCATCGACACGCGGTTCGTATTCGACCGGCGACATGCGCAACGCCTCGGCCTCGTCGAGGCGCAGATCGACGTTGTACGACGAGAGCACGAGCGGCGTCAGGTCATGGACGCCCGACAGCGAGACGCCACCGGCGATCGATGCAGTGGCAAAACCTCGCGCCTGCCAGTCGGTTGCAAACATCATCGCCGTCAGGTGGCCGCCCGCGGAATGCCCGGCCACGACGAGCGGTGCGGGCGCGCCGCGCGCGTCACCTTCGCGCAAAAGCCATTCGACCGCACGGCGGCATTCGTCGACGATGTCCGCGATCGTGACTTGCGGGCAAAGATCGTAGTTGACGACGGCGACCGCAAATCCTTTCGCGACGAACACCGGTGCGACGAACGCATGCACTGCCTTGTCGAACGTGCGCCAGTAACCGCCGTGGATGAACAGCAACGTGCCACGCGCCGCCTGCGAAGGCAGGAACAGGTCGAGCGTTTCCTTCGGACCGGGGCCGTAGCGCAGATCGAGCTGCGGCCGCAGCGCGGCAATGGCTGCGTCGGAGCGCGCGGTGAACTCCTCGATCCAGTACGGATGATCCGGTACCGCGGCTCGGTTGTTGTAGCCGCGCTCGACCGCCTCCGCCGTCAGCCGTACCCGCACGTCAGCTTTCGGCGGAGACGATCTCGATGGCCAGCGACGTGAGACCTGCGATGCGTCCGTTCAGTCGATCGCCCACCACGACCGGCCCGACACCCGCTGGCGTCCCGGTAAAAATCAGATCGCCCGGTTCGAGCCGATACAACTGAGAGAGAAACGCGAGCATGTCCGGAACGTCCCACACCATGTCGGCGAGGTCACCCCGCTGCCGTGGTTGCCCGTTGACCTCGAGCACGATTTCGCCACGCGACAGCGTGCCGGTCGCGGACGCCGGGTGGATCGGCGCAATCGGTGCCGCATTGGCAAACGATTTGCCGATGTCCCACGGCCGCTTCT
>JAICVH010000174.1 GCA_025935435.1 Burkholderiales bacterium | reverse complement strand
GCCACGACACGACGCACCAGTCACGCCAATCGAGCACCGGTCGGCGATTGAAGACGTCGCCTTGCACGCGGTCGATGCGATCCAGAATGCGCCGGCCGCCGGCGTTGACGGCGCGCAACTCGAGACCGGCACGCAGCGGCAATCGGCCGGGGAGGCGCGCACCCGCGTCGAAGAGCGCGCGCGTGCGCGCCGTCTCGAAGGCCATCAGCCGCGACCAACGTGCATCGCTTCGGCTGTTCGCGATCGACGCGATGTCGATGCCGAAGCGCGTCAAATCCTCGAGCGGCAGGTAGACGCGGCCCTTGCGCCAGTCGACGGCGACGTCCTGCCAGAAATTCGTGAGCTGCAGCGCCGTGCAGATCGCGTCGCTCTCGTGCTGGCTCTTTGCGTCGTTGACACCGTAGAGCGCGAGCAGCAGGCGTCCGACCGGGTTCGCAGAGCGCGCGCAGTAATCGAGTACGTCCGCAAAGGTGTCATAGCGCTTGACCTCGACGTCCTGGGCAAACGCGGACAGGAGCGCATGAAACGGCGCCAGCGGCAATCGATGCGCGCGGATGGCGGCAGCGAGTGCGGGAAAGGGCGGTTGCGTCGGTGCGTCGCCCCGTTCGATCGCGTCGAGGGCACGCCCAAACGTCTCTAGCGCGGCCAGCCGGGCGCCGGGAGCAGCGTCGCCTTCGTCGGCGATGTCGTCGGCTGCGCGGGCGAAACGGTAGATGGCAAGCACCGCGGCGCGATGGTGCGCCGGGAGCAGGGCGGAGGCGACGGGAAAGTTTTCGTAGTGACCGACGGCCACGGCGGGCGATCCAGCAGGCGACGCACGCGGCGGTCGGTTGCGGCAGTATGGCGAGCGTCCGGGGCGTCGGATATACTAGCCGATTCGGCGCCGCGGTCCGGCTGGCATCTTTCGGCGCGATGCGCCGTGCGCGCCCACAAGCTCCAAGGCTTCCGTCTTCGCGCATGATCGTCGGTGCAGCGGAGCGGCAAGCCAACGCGCGCCGCATCTCGCGAAAGTGGCGGAATCGGTAGACGCACCAGCCTTAGGAGCTGGCGGGGCAACCCGTGGGGGTTCGAGTCCCCCCTTTCGCACCAAACGCCCCGCGCATCGCCGAGTCTCGCGCGCAAACTACGGATCAGGATTGTCCCGCATGGAGAACACACTCGAAACGCTCGGCGCTCTCGAACGCCGTCTGCACGTGGCCGTACCGATCGCCGACATCGAGGGCGAGGTCAGGAAGCGTCTGACCCGACTTTCGCGCACGGTCAAGGTCGCCGGCTTCCGGCCGGGCAAGGTACCGCTGCGCATGCTCGATCAGCAATACGGTCCGCAGGTACGCTCCGACGTCATCACCGAGCGCGTGCAAACCACGTTGAACGACGCGATCCGCGCGCAGAACCTGCGCGTCGCCGGCACGCCGCGCATCGAAGCGCAGCGTGGCGATCAACCGGCGACCGAGAACCTCGAATTTTCGGCGGTGTTCGAGGTTTACCCGGACGTTCAGGTCGGAAACGTCGGCGATATCGCCATCACGCGACCCATCGTGGAGGTCACCGCCGCGGATGTGGACCGTACGCTCGACGTGCTGCGGCGACAGCGCACGACGTACACGCCCGTAGACCGCGAGGCGGCCGCGGGCGATCGGGTGCGCGTCGACTTCACCGGCACCATCAACGGCGTCGAATTCGAAGGCGGGCAGGCGCGGGATTTCCCGATCGTGCTCGGCGAAGGCAGGATGCTTCCCGAGTTCGAAGCCGCGCTGACGGGCTCGCGTGCCGGGGACACCAGGACTTTCGCCCTTACGTTCCCGGCCGATTACCACGGGCGCGAAGTGGCCGGCAAGGAAGCGATGTTCGAGTTGACCGTGCGCGAAGTCGCAGCACCGCAAGTACCGGCGCTGGATGGCGAGTTCGCGAAGGCATTCGGTATCGCGAGCGGCGACATCGACGACCTGCGGAAGGAAGTCGAAGCGAATCTGCGGCTTGAGCTCAAGCGCAAGGTCGATGCCGCGATCAAGGCGCAGGCGTTGTCGGGTTTGCGGCAGCGCTCGACGTTCGACGTGCCGAAGTCGCTGGTCGAAAGCGAAGCGTCTGCGCTGCGTGAGCGCACGATCGCGAACATGCGTGCGCAGCAGAACGTCAAGCCGCAGGATCTCGAGCTTTCGCTCGACGTGTTCCGCCCCCAGGCCGAGGAGCGCGTGGCGCTCGGCCTGATCATCGCGGAGCTCGTTCGCAGCGAGAAGCTGCAGGCGAAGCCCGAGCAGGTGAAGGCGCTGGTCACCGAAACCGCACAAACGTACGAGCAGCCCGACGCCGTCGTGCGCTGGCATTACGAGAAACCGGAACGGCTGCGCGACTTCGAGGCGATGGTGCTCGAACAGAACGTCGTCGACTGGATTCTCGCGCGCGCCAAGGTCACCGACGAGCCGGCGACGTTCGAGCAGGTGATGGGGCCACGCCCAAATGCATGAATGCCGCCGGACACGCTGTCATCCGCGGACTGTCGTGAACCAGGTGGATAGTCTGCGCACATCGTCGATCCGCTGCTCGGAAGGTGCTTGACGGACGCGCATCGAAGTACCATGTTGAGTGCAAGCCGGTGTGCGCGGGAACCAATGCGCGTGCGCTCTTTCACAGCCAAACGAGGAATCGAACAGTGATGGATGAACCGCGCGGCCTGGGGTTGATCCCCATGGTCATCGAGCAGAGCGGACGCGGTGAGCGCGCGTACGACATCTATTCGCGCCTGCTCAAGGAACGCGTCGTGTTCCTCGTGGGGCCCGTGAACGAGGCGACGGCCAACCTCGTCGTCGCTCAGATGCTGTTTCTCGAGTCCGAGAATCCGGACAAGGACATTCACTTCTACATCAATTCGCCGGGCGGATCGATCGCCGCGGGCTTCGCGATTTACGACACGATGCAGTTCATCAAGCCGGACGTGTCGACACTGTGCGTTGGCATGGCGGCGTCGATGGGCGCGTTCCTGCTGGCGGCCGGGAAAAAGGGCAAGCGGTTCGCCCTACCGAATTCCGACGTGATGATCCACCAGCCGCTCGGCGGTTTTCAGGGACAGGCGTCCGACGTCGAAATCCATGCCAAGTACATCCTGAGCCTGCGGCAGCGGCTCAACGTGCTGATGGCATCGCACACGGGCAAGCCGGTCGAGCAGATCGCGCGCGATACCGAACGTGACAATTTTCTCACCGCCGAGCAGGCGCGCGACTATGGGATCGTGGACAAAGTGTTGCAGAAACGGCTCGCATCCGAGTAAAGTCGTCGAAAGGCAAGGTAGGCAGGCGCTTTAATGGCAGATAAATCCTCGTCGGGCGACAAGCTCCTTTACTGCTCGTTCTGCGGCAAGAGCCAGCACGAGGTCCGCAAGCTGATCGCGGGCCCGTCGGTGTTCATCTGCGACGAATGCATCGAGCTCTGCAACGACATCATTCGCGAGGAAGGCACCGGCGGCGAGACGGCGCGCGCCGATCGCAGCAAGCTGCCGACGCCGCACGAGATCCGCCAGATCCTCGACCAGTACGTCATCGGGCAGGAGCCGGCGAAGAAGATCCTGTCGGTTGCCGTGTACAACCATTACAAGCGGCTGGAATCGGGCGCGAAGGACGACGAAGTCGAACTCGCGAAATCGAACATCCTGCTGATCGGCCCGACCGGCTCCGGCAAGACGTTGCTTGCGCAGACGCTCGCGCGGCTGCTCGACGTACCGTTCGTCATCGCGGATGCGACGACGCTGACCGAGGCCGGTTACGTCGGCGAGGATGTCGAGAACATCATCCAGAAGCTCTTGCAGAAGTGCGATTACGACATCGAGAAGGCGCAGCGCGGAATCGTCTACATCGACGAGATCGACAAGATCTCCCGCAAGAGCGACAACCCGTCGATCACGCGCGACGTCTCCGGTGAAGGCGTCCAGCAGGCGCTGCTCAAGCTGATCGAAGGCACGATCGCGAGCGTTCCACCGCAGGGCGGCCGCAAGCATCCGAATCAGGAGTTCGTCCAGGTCGACACGACCAACATCCTGTTCGTCTGTGGCGGCGCATTCGACGGTCTCGAGAAGATCATCCGCCAGCGCACGGCGAAGACCGGCATCGGCTTCGGCGCCGAAGTCGCATCGCCCGATGACCGGCGCAGCATGACGATCCTTTTGCGCGGCACCGAGCCGGAGGACTTGATCAAGTTCGGCCTGATTCCGGAATTCGTCGGTCGCCTGCCGGTTGTTGCAACGCTCGACGAACTCGACGAAGCGGCGCTGATCCAGATCCTCGTCGAGCCCAAGAACGCTCTTATCAAGCAGTACCACAAGATGTTCCGCATGGAAGGCGTCGAGCTCGAAATCCGCGAGTTGGCGCTGCGAGCAATTGCGCGCAAGGCGTTGGCGCGCAAGACCGGTGCCCGCGGGCTGCGTTCGATACTCGAGCAGGTGTTGCTCGACGTCATGTACGACCTGCCGTCGCTGTCGAACCTCGCGCGCGTGGTGGTCGATGAATCGACGATCACCAATGACGGCAAGCCGCTGTTGATGTTCGCGGATACGCCGAAAGTCGCCGCCGCCGCGAAATAGTCGGTGCATCGCTGCGTTTTCAGCGCCAGGCCACCGCGGTGCCGGTTGCCGCGCGCGCTTCAGCCAAAGCTGCCCCTCCTCGTCGCAGATCGGCGTCGACAGCGCTGGTAAACCCTTGCGGCATCAGGCATATCCGGTTCGTGCAAGCTCCTTGCTTGACACGACCGGTCGCCGGCCCCATTTTGACCGTTGAAACTTCTACCCGAGGCACGCATGCCCAACGACACATCCCTTCCGACCGACATCACGACGCTGCCGCTGCTGCCGCTGCGCGATGTCGTCGTGTTCCCGCACATGGTGATACCGCTCTTCGTCGGTCGCCCGAAATCGATCAAGGCGCTCGACGTTGCGATGGATGCCGGAAAGCACATCCTGCTCGTCGCGCAGAAGCAGGCGGCGAAGGACGATCCCGCGGCCGAAGACCTGTACGACATCGGCAGCGTCGCGACCGTGTTGCAAATGCTGAAGTTGCCCGACGGGACGGTGAAGGTGCTGGTCGAGGGCACGCAGCGCGCGCAGATCCGCAGCATCGAGGAACGCGGCGAATATCTCGCCGCGCGCGCGCAGCCGATTCCCGGCGAACCCGGCACCGCGCATGAAGTCGAGGCGATGCGCCGCGCGTTGCTCACGCAATTCGATCAGTACGTCAAGCTGAACAAGAAGATTCCGCCGGAGATCCTGACGTCGATGTCGGGTATCGACGATGGCGGCCGCCTCGCGGATGCGATCGCCGCGCACCTGCCGCTGAAGCTCGAGCAGAAGCAGCAGATCCTGGAGATGAGCGACGTCGGCAAGCGGCTAGAGCACCTGCTCGGCGTGCTCGAAGGCGAGGTCGACATCCTGCAGGTCGAAAAACGCATTCGCGGCCGTGTGAAGCGGCAGATGGAGAAGAGTCAGCGCGAGTACTACCTGAACGAGCAGGTGAAGGCGATTCAGAAGGAACTCGGCGAGGGCGACGAGAACGCCGACCTCGAGGAGATGGAAAAGAAGATCAAGGGCGCGAAGATGTCGCGCGAGGCCGAAGGCAAGGCGATGGCCGAGCTGAAGAAGCTGCGGATGATGTCGCCGATGTCCGCGGAAGCGACGGTCGTGCGCAACTACATCGACACGCTGCTCGGGTTGCCGTGGCGGAAGAAGAGCAAGATCAGCAAGGACCTCGCCAACGCGGTGAAGGTGCTCGACGCCGATCACTACGGCCTCGAGAAGGTCAAGGAACGCATCGTCGAGTATCTCGCCGTACAGCAGCGCGTCGACCGGCTGAAGGCGCCGATCCTCTGCCTCGTCGGTCCGCCCGGCGTCGGCAAGACGTCGCT
>JAICVH010000034.1 GCA_025935435.1 Burkholderiales bacterium | reverse complement strand
GGACTGACCGGATTCGTCGCGGGCGTCGCACGCAAGGTCGTCCGACATAACGTGACGATCAACAACCTGCTGCCCGGACAGTTCGCGACCGATCGCCTCCGCACGTCGCTCGAAGGCCGCGCCAAGGCGTCCGGCATGCCGTACGACGACGTTCGCGATGCGGCGATCAACGCGACGCCGGCCGGCCGTTTCGGGGATCCCGGCGAGTTCGGTGCGATCTGCGCGTTCCTCTGCAGCGCGCAGGCAGGCTATATCGCGGGCCAGAACGTCCTGGTGGACGGCGGTGCGTATCCGGGTACGTTCTGAATGATCGATCTGTACTACTGGACGACGCCGAACGGTCACAAGCTGACGATGTTCCTCGAGGAGACGGGGCTGCCGTACACGTTGAAGCCCGTCAACATCTCGCGCGGCGAACAGTTCGAGCCGGAATTCCTCGCGATCGCGCCGAACAATCGAATTCCGGCGATCGTCGATCATGCGCCGGCCATGGACGGGGGGTCGCTCGCGATGTTCGAATCGGGGGCGATCCTGCTCTACCTCGCCGACAAGACCGGGCGGCTCGTTCCACAGGCGCCGCGGATGCGCTGGCAGTGTATCCAGTGGTTGTTCTGGCAGATGGCAGGCCTCGGGCCGATGGCCGGCCAGAACCACCACTTCGGGAGCTACGCCGTCGAGCCGATTCCCTATGCGATCGATCGCTACGTGAACGAGACAGCGCGCCTGTACGCGGTGCTCGACCGGCAGTTGCGTGCGCGCGAATTCATCGTCGACGACTATTCGATCGCCGACATCGCCTGCTATCCGTGGATCCAGCCGGAGCGTCAGCGGCAGAACCTCGATGACTTTCCGGATTTGAAGCGATGGAAGGAAGCGATCGCCGCGCGTCCGGCGACGGCGCGCGCGTACGCGATCGGCAAGACGGTGAATGTCAAGCCGGCGATCAGTGACGAGGCGTCACGCAAGATCCTGTTCGGTCAGGGTCGGCACACGGTGCGGTGACGATGCGCGGCGACGCGCGTCAGCGCACGTATTCGCTCCAGCCGTCGACACGGATCCTGCCGACCACGCGGAAATCATTGCCGCCGAGCGGCTCCACGATGGCGACTTCGCCCTCGGCAAGATACGGCGGACCGACGAGTGCGCTGAACGGGTTGCCGTGGCTCACGATCGCGAGGTTGGTGCCGGTGGCAACCGGGGTCGACAGCAGCTTCCGCAACGCCGCATAACGCTCCGGATCGTCGGGACGCGCAGGGCCACCGCGCACGCGCGCGTCCGGGGCGGCATGGCCGAAGATCAGCTCTGCAGTTTCGCGAGTGCGACAGAACGGGCTCGCGAGCACCGTCGCGACTGGAATGCGCAGGCGCCGGATCGCTTCCCCGACATTGCGCGCATCACGGCGGCCGGCATCGGTGAGGTTGCGCTGCTGCGCGCAATCCTCGTAGCCGGACATCCGGTCGTCGTTCTGCCCGAAATCGGTGGCGGCATGACGGAAGTACAGCACGAAGCCGCCGCGCGTCAGCGCGTCGCGTAGCGCGGGCCCGACGAATAACGGCTTCGCGTCTTCGGCCGCCGCGGTCAATGCCGCGCATGCGACGAACAGCGTCGCAAAAAATCGCATCAATGCGTGCAGCGTGCGGTTGCGTGTGCTCGTTTCGGGAGCACCTTTGCGCCAACACAACGAGCGCGTTCGATCGGCAGGCATTGCCGTTTTGATAACCGGAACGCTTCAGCGCGCGGCGAGCACCGTGATCGATGCGGGATGCCCGGTGACGGCGGCGGCCGCCGATTCGAGCGTTTCATCCTGATCGAATGCGAGATCACCATTCGGGACGGCCGCACCGGTTGCGCGCACGGCCGCGAAATCCTGCAACCTGCGGTCGAGAAGGTGCGTCGGCACGACGTTGGCCATCGCGTTGAAAACTGATTCGACGCGACCCGGAAAACGCTTTTCCCAGTCGCGCAGAAGCGCGGTCACCTGCTTGCGTTGCAGATTCTCCTGCGACCCGCAGAGCGTGCACGGAATCAGCGGGAACGCACACACGTCCGCGTAACGCGCGAGATCGCGCTCCCGCACGTACGCGAGGGGCCGGATGACGACGTGCCTGCCATCATCCGAAACGAGCTTCGGCGGCATCGTCTTGAGCTTCCCGCCGTGGAACAGGTTCAGGAAAAACGTTGCCATCAGATCGTCGCGGTGATGGCCGAGTGCGACCTTGGTTGCGCCGACTTCGCTCGCCATCCGATAAAGCACGCCGCGGCGGAGACGCGAACACAGCGAACACATCGTCGCGCCCTCGGGTATCACCCGCTTGACGACGCTGTACGTATCCTGTTCGGCGATGCGGTACGGCACGCCGCGACCCGCCAGGTAGCGGGGGAGCACATCGGCCGGAAAGCCGGGCTGCTTCTGGTCGAGATTGACGGCGATGAGCTCGAAGGGTTGCGGCGAGCGTCGCTGCAGCGACAACAGGATGTCGAGCAGGCCGTAACTGTCCTTGCCGCCCGACATGCAGACCATGACGCGGTCGTTTGCATCGATCATCGCGTAGTCGGCAATCGCCTGTCCGACCAGACGGCGCAGCCGCTTGCGCAGCTTGTCGACTTCGAATTCGGCCTTGCGCGGATCGCGTCGCGTGGGCGCGGTGTCCGGGTGATGCGGCGCGCGAACGGCGGAATCGTTCATCCGCCGATTGTACTAGCCGGTACCGTTCAGGGATCCGGCGGATCCAGCGGCGTCCGAGGGTCCGCCGCGCGCGCATCGTCGCTTGCCGGCGCGGCAGTGGTCCGCGATGCTGCGGATCCCATCGAAGTGACCGCCGCGGCTTCGGTGGTCGCCGACGCTGCCGCTGTACGCGCCGCTGTTCGATCCTTCGCGTCGCGATTGCGGTCGGTGACTTCGCCCTTCAGCACGCGCGTGGCGATGACGGGCGGATCCTTGCTCGCTTCCGGGGACGGCCGCTTCGGAGCGTCCGACGTCTGCGAAGTTCCGACGTGACGCCGGTTATCCGATGGGGCGGCAGGCGACGAGTTGTACCGCCAGCCAGCCCACACGACGACGGACGCCGCAACGAACACGACGGCGATCGGTAACGGTCGCGCGAGCGGACGCGCCGGCGTGCGGATCGTTGCCGCATTCGCCGCGGCGAGGTCGCGCGGATCGCGCGTCACTTCAAACCGGATGAGGCCTGCGCGCTGGAGAAGCACGGCTTCATGTACGAGCCGTGACGATTCGAGCGATCTGCCGACGTGCAGATCGCCAAGCCGTGCGGGTTGGTCGAGCAGCCGGAGGATGCGCCGTTGCGTCACCGACAATCCGCTTGCGGGCACGACGACTTCCGCGTCGCCTGTCGGCGTCCGGCGCAAGAGCGTGCGCGAGTTCACGGTCCGTTCGAGCGGATGAAAAGGGGTGGTTGCGGCGGCGACGCTGCGGGAGGTCAGTCCCGCCCTTTGGACGGGTAAGCGTCGGCCCGACGCAACCACAGGCAATCGTGCAATCGATATGCCAATGGCATGACGCCGCCGACGAAGGGTGCTCGGCCACGTCGCTCAACGTCCGCGCCTCTGGGCCACTCCAAAAAGAAACGGCCGTCGACGTGACGGCCGTTCCATGCCGACTGACGCGGCACGTTACTTTTTCGCCGCATCCTTGGCAGCCTCGTTCGCCTTGCGCGCGGCGTCCGCTGCCTTGGCGGCGGCGTCCTGGGTCGCGTTGGCGGCTTGATTGGCTGCGTCCTTGGTCGCATCCGCCGCTTTCGCCGCCGTGTCCTTGGTCGCGTCGGCAGCCTTGGCGGTAGCGTCCTTGGTTGCGTCGGCTGCCGCCTTGGCCGAGTTGGCTGCCGCAGCGCTGGCGTCCTTCGCGGCGGCGGACGCCGCGGCCGCCGCATCCTTCGCGGCGGTGGCTGCGGAATCCGCGGCCTTCGACGCCGAGTCGCGCGCCTTGTCGGCTGCCTGCTGCGATTGCTGCCCGCACCCCGCGATCAGCGCGGTGAGGGTGATCGCGGCCAGTGTGGTGTAGATCGATCTGTTCATGCTTTCTCCCATTCGAAAGGTGACTCGTGTCGGACCCAGAACCGCTGTGAGAACGTGCATTGCAAGCGCGTCCCTCAGCCGATGATTATAGGCATTACAGCAAACGCATCCGTCGGCGCTCCCACAGCGCAAGCGACACGCCGCTTGCGACGATGATGGCCATTCCGATAGCGGAGATGCCATCCGGATGCTGGCCGAAAACCGCATAGCCGAATGCAGTCGCCCACAGGATTTGCAGATACGTAAACGGCGTCAACAGCGATGCGGGCGCCGTCAGATACGCGTGCGTGAGGCACCAGTGTCCGGCGCCAGCCAGCAATCCCATCAGCACGAACAACGGAATGGACGCGCGCGAGAATTCATCGATATCGACGGCGAAGGGCAACGCCAGCGACAGGACGACGGTACCCACGCTCGCGCTGTAGAAAAGCGTCGTATGCGGGCTTTCATCGAGCAACCGGCGCGTCAGCAGTTGATACAGTGCGTTGGCGAGCGCGGCACCCATGAGCAGCACGACGGCCGGATGCGTGACCGCCGAGCCGGGGCGGAGCAGGATCAGTATTCCCACGAAGCCCGTCACCGAGGCGATACGGCGTGCGTGGGTCGCGCGCTCCTTCAGGATCGGCCACGACAGGACGACGACGAAAATCGGTGCCAGAAAGGTGATCGCCGACGCTTCGGCGAGCGGCAGATATCGAAGTCCGCCGAAAAAGCCGAGCGTTGCCAGCACCAGCATGGCGGAGCGCAGCAACTGCAGCCGCAACTTGCGCGTGCGCCAGAAGCCCGGACCGGTGCGATGCCACGCGAACGGTGCAACGACCGCCATCTGCCCGGCATAGCGCGCCCACACGACGAGCAGCAGCGAGTGGTCGCGGACAAGGTACTTGCCGGTCGCGTCGAGTGACGACAGGCAGAGGCCCGCAAACAGGAACAGCGGCAGCGCACGCCGCAGCGGATTCGCCGCGGCGTCGTTCACGGCGGCGCGCCACCGATCACGGCGCCGCGCCGCGTGTTCCGATCACGCCGCCTGCTGGATCAATTCACGCAACACGAACGGCAGGATCCCGCCGTGCCGATAGTAATCGACCTCGATCGGCGTATCGATGCGGCACAGCACCGGAATTTCGCGACGCGTACCGTCGCGACGCGTCATCACGACGACGAGCGGCTGTTGCGGCCGCACGTCTGCCGGCACTGCGATGTCGAAGGATTCGTCACCGCGGATGCCGAGCGATTCGGCGCCGTCGCCCGGCGCGAACTGCAACGGCAGCACGCCCATGCCGACGAGGTTCGACCGATGAATGCGTTCGAAACTCTTCGCGATCACCGCCTTGATGCCGAGCAGCTGCGTTCCCTTGGCTGCCCAGTCGCGCGAACTGCCGGTGCCGTATTCTTCGCCGCCGAAGACGACGGTCGGGATACCGCGGCGCTGATATTCCATCGCCGCGTCGTAGATGGGCATGCGTTCGCCGTCGCCGCTGCCGCCGTGGTAGAGCGTGATACCGCCTTCCACTCGCGATCCATCCGGATTCGGCGGCAGCATCAGATTCTTGATCCGGACATTGGCAAACGTGCCGCGCAGCATCACCTCGTGATTCCCGCGGCGTGAGCCGTAGCTGTTGAAATTGCCAACGGACACGTCGTGTTCCTGCAGGTACAGGCCGGCGGGAGACGTCGGCTTGATCGATCCGGCGGGCGAGATGTGATCGGTGGTGACCGAGTCGCCGAAGATGCCGAGCGTGCGCGCGCCGCGGATATCGCGGATGGCACCCGGGGTCATGCTGAAACCATCGAAAAACGGTGGCTTGGCGATGTACGTGGAGCTTGGCCAGTCGTACACCTGGCCCGTCGAGCCGGCGATCGTCTTCCACATCGGGTTGGTGTTCGCGAGGTCGCCGTACAGGCGGCGGAACGTCGACGGATCGCGTGCGTAACTCAAAAGCGCCGCGACTTCATGCGACGTCGGCCACACGTCGCGCAGGAACACCGGTCCGTCCTTGCCGTGGCCAAGCGGCTCGGTCGTCAGGTCCTTCTGCACTGTTCCGGCAATCGCGTAGGCGACAACGAGCGGCGGTGACGCGAGGAAATTCGCCTTCAGGTTCGGGTGAATGCGCGCCTCGAAATTTCGATTTCCAGACAAGACCGCCGCGCAGACCAGATCGTGCCGCGCTATTGCATCGTTGATCTCCGGTGCGAGATCGCCGGCGTTGCCGATGCATGTCGTGCAGCCGTACGCTGCGACGTCGAATCCCAGCTGTTCGAGATACTGAAGCAAGCCGGTCTTCTGCAGGTAATCGGTGACGACGCGCGAGCCAGGCGCAAGCGACGTCTTGATGTGCGGCTTGACGGTCAGTCCTTTTTCGACGGCCTTTTTTGCAAGCAGTCCCGCTGCAAGCAGCACGCTTGGATTCGACGTGTTCGTGCATGACGTGATCGCTGCGATCAACACGTCGCCGTTGCCGATGTCGACGGGAGCCGGCGACATCGGCACGACGCGATCGGGCGTCGGTCGGTTGTTGACCATCTCGACGTAGTCGCGCGGCATCCCGGCGCGAGGCGGCTGCTGCTGCGCATCGCTGATGGCGCCGCGGCCTGCGACCATCGGCACCGTCTGATAGCGTTCGCGCAACTTGGTCACGGGCTGCGAAAAACCGTCGCTGCCGGTCTTGCTGAACAGCTCGGCAAAGCGCGATGCAAGCTTCGGCAATTCGATTCGGTCCTGCGGGCGCTTGGGTCCCGCGAGCGACGGGGTAATCGTCGACAGATCGAGCGTCAGCGTCTTCGTGTAATCGATCTGACCGGCGACCGGCATGCCGAACAGGCCCTGCGCCTTGAAGTAATGCTCGAACGCGTCGAGCTGCGCATCCGTACGGCCGGTCGCGCGCAGGTAATCGACGGTTGCCGTGTCGACCGGGAAAAATCCCATCGTCGCGCCGTACTCCGGTGCCATGTTGCCAATCGTGGCGCGGTCCGGCACCGACAGCGTCGCAGTACCCTCGCCAAAGAACTCGACGAACTTGCCGACGACCTTCTCCTTGCGCAGCATCTCGGTGACGGTCAACACCAGATCGGTCGCCGTAGCGCCCTCCGGCAACCGGCCCTTCAGCTCCACGCCGACGACGTCGGGCGTCAGGAAATAAACGGGCTGTCCGAGCATTCCGGCTTCGGCTTCGATGCCGCCGACGCCCCAGCCGACGACACCGATGCCGTTGATCATCGTCGTGTGGCTGTCGGTGCCGACGAGGGTGTCGGGGTAATAGACGCCGCCCTTGCAGTGCACGCCGGGCGCGAGGAATTCGAGATTGACCTGATGAACGATGCCGATTCCGGGCGGCACGACCTTGAATGTGTCGAACGCCTGCATCCCCCATTTCATGAACTGGTAGCGCTCGGCGTTGCGATCGAATTCGAGCTTCATGTTGAGATCGAGCGCTTGCGCCGAGCCGTAGAAATCGACCATCACCGAGTGGTCGACGACGAGATCGACGGGAACCAGCGGCTCGATGACCTTCGGATCGCGGCCGAGGTCATTCGCGACATTGCGCATCGCCGCGAGGTCGCACAGCAACGGTACGCCGGTGAAGTCCTGCAGCACGACGCGCGCGACGACGAACGGAATTTCCTCCGTGCGCACGCCGGTGGGCGCCCAGTTCGCGAGCTGCCGCACGTGTTGCTCGGTCACTTTCTTTCCATCGCAATTGCGCAGGACGCTTTCGAGCACGATGCGGATCGATACCGGTAAACGCGAAATCTTGCCGACGCCCGCCTGCTCCAGCGCAGGCAACGAGTAGAAGCGACCGGACGCACCCGAAGCGAGGTGCAGTTCCTTCTGCGTGTCGAACAGGTTGTGGGGCATCGTCGTCATCCTGGTTGTCGGTCGGTGCGCGGTCGTTCCCCCGCGGGCGGGCGAGGCCTCGGGGCGGTGGGTGGATTCGCGATCGCGCCGCCCATGGCGTCACGGGCGTTGAACGTCTGGCCGTTCGGCATCACGATGTCCCCGGCACGCTGACCGGGCTTGCATGCGCCAACGTGACGTGCGGTAAGCACGCTCACCGATTGCGTCTGGCCCATGAACGGCGGGTCGTACGTCGTGCGAATTTCCGTGCGGTACGCCGTGTTGCCGGTGAGGGCGATCGTCGATTTGGAATGCATTCGACTTCCCGCGATGTCGCATACGAAATCGCCCTGGCCACGGTTGCCGGAGAACGAGAAGTCGTGCTTGCTGCACATGCCTTTCATCGCGCCGAGACCCATCTCGAACATCTGCTTCTGCACCGAGTCGTCGAGGCACATCGTCATTCGGTTCGGCTGCTGCGTCGACCGATCGGAAGAACGCTCCATTTCCCACAACCCCGCCTTGAGTTTCGGAAACTCCTGGGCGTGGACGCCGGCGCCGACGACAAGAAGGGCGAGGACGAGCAGCGAGCGAGGATCGAACATCGAGGATCGTGGATCGGGCAACGCGGATCGAGAGCACACCGAGCCGACGCACGCGGATCGCGCAAGCGCACCGTCACTGCGTGCATCGCCGGAAAGCGCTGCAAACCGCGCGCCTTCGCTCCGTTCCTCGATCGTCATTCGCTCACCCTCATTCACTCCTCCTGAACGATCATCAGATCCACGAACTCGTTCACCGCCATCGCCGCAAGGCGCTGCGGATCAAGTGCAACGTCGACGATCGACTGCTGCTGCTTTGGCGCAAACCGGCGCGCGACATTCGTCCGGAACTTCTCGATCAACAACGGAATCCCTTCGTCGCGTCGGCGGCGATGCCCGATCGGATACTCGACGACGACTTCCGGCGTCTTCGTGCCATCGCTGAACTCGATCGTGATGCCGTTCGCAATCGAGCGGCGCTCGGGGTCCAGGTAATCGCGCGAAAAACCGGGGTCCTCGACGCACACCATCCGCTCGCGCAATGCGTCGATGCGCGGGTCGGCCGCGACGCCGTCCTCGTAATCGGAGGCGGTCAACCGGCCGAAGATCAGCGGCACTGCCACCATGTACTGGATACAGTGGTCCCGATCCGCAGGATTGGCGAGCGGCCCCTGCTTGTCGATGATTCGAATCGCCGATTCGTGCGTGCGGATCGTGATCCGGCGAATATCGGCCAGGCGGTCACGCACGCGCGGATGCAGCTGCATTGCACATTCGACCGCCGTTTGCGCATGAAATTCGGCGGGAAAGCTGATCTTGAACAGCACGTGTTCCATCACGTAGCTGCCGTAGGGGCGCTCGAAGCTGAAGGGCTGTCCTTTGAAAAGCACGTCGTAGAAGCCCCAGGTCTTCGCCGTCAACACCGACGGGTAGCCCATCTCGCCCGTGCTGGCGATCAACGCGAGCCGCACGGCGCGGGATGTCGCGTCGCCGGCCGCCCAACTCTTGCGGGAGCCGGTATTCGGCGCATGCCGATACGTGCGCAGGCTTTGACCGTCGACCCATGCAAGCGATACGGCGTTGATCGTTGCATCGCGCGACAGGCCGAGCATATGCGCGACGACCGCCGTCGATGCAACCTTGACGAGCACGACGTGATCGAGACCGATGCGGTTGAAACTGTTCCGGAGTGCGATGACGCCCTGGATTTCGTGCGCCTTGATCATCGCGGTCAGGACGTCGCGCACGGTCAGCGGCGCACGTCCGGCGGCGGCCCCATTGCGCGACAGCCAATCCGCCGTCATCAGGATGCCGCCGAGATTGTCGGACGGATGACCCCACTCGGCGGCAAGCCACGTGTCGTTGAAATCCAGCCACCGAATCATTGCACCGAGATTGAACGCGGCCTGCACCGGATCGAGTTGATACGGCGTACCGGGCACCTTCGCGCCGTTCGGGACGATCGTCCCGGGGACGATCGGTCCGAGCAGCTTCGTGCACGCCGGGTAAGACAGCGCCTCGAAACCGCATCCAAGCGTGTCGAGCAGGCAGTAGTGCGCGGTGCGGTACGCCTCGTCGCTCGTGATCTCGTAGGTGGCGACGTAGTCGGCGATGTCGACCAGCACCGGGTCGGGGCGGGGGCGGGCGGACGATGCCGTGAATGTGGACATAGTGAGCGGCGGCTACGTGCGTGCTTCGAGCGGCACGAACGTTCTGTCCTCGGGACCAACGTAATTCGCCGACGGCCGGATGATCTTGCCGTCTTCGCGCTGTTCGATGACATGCGCGGCCCAGCCGGACGTGCGCGCGATGACGAAAAGCGGCGTGAACATCGCGGTCGGCACTGCCATCGCGTGGTAACTGACTGCGGAAAACCAGTCGAGATTGGGGAACATCCTTTTCGCGTCCCACATGACCTGTTCGAGACGCTCGGCGATGTCGAACATCTTCGTGTCGCCGGCGTTCGTGGCCAGCTCGCGCGCCACTTCCTTGATCACCTTGTTCCGTGGGTCCGAAACCGTGTACACCGGATGCCCGAAACCGATCACCACCTCGCGCGCCGCGACGCGTCGGCGAATGTCGGCCTCCGCCTGGTCGGGTGTTGCGTAACGCTGCTGAACTTCGAACGAGAATTCGTTGGCGCCGCCGTGCTTGGGGCCGCGCAGTGCGCCGATCGCGCCAGTGATCGCCGAATAGACGTCGGAACCGGTCCCGGCGATCACGCGCGCGGCGAACGTCGACGCATTGAACTCGTGCTCCGCATACAGATTGAGCGATGTATGCATCGCGCGCACCCACTCGGCCGCCGGGGCGCGGCCGTGCAGCAGATGCAGGAAATGCCCGCCGATCGACGCGTCGTCGGTTTCGACGTCGATGCGCGCCCCGTTGCGGCTGTAGTGGTACCAGTAGAGCAGCATCGAGCCGAGCGACGCGAGCAAACGGTCGGCGATGTCGCGCGCGCCGGCCGGGCCGTGCGCAGCATCCTCCGGCAGTACGCTACCGAGCATCGAAACACCGGTGCGCATCACATCCATCGGATGTGCCGACGCGGGTATTTTCTCGAGTACGCTGCGGACCGGCCCGGGAATCGCACGCAGCGACGCAAGCTTGCCGTGATACGCCGCGAGTTGCGCGGATGTCGGCAGCGCACCGTGCACGAGCAGATGCGCGATTTCCTCGAACTCGCACACGGCCGCCATATCGAGAATGTCGTAGCCGCGGTAATGCAGGTCGTTTCCGGTACGTCCGACCGTGCACAGCGCGGTGTTGCCGGCCGGGACGCCGGACAGGGCGACGGATTTTTTCGGCTTGCTGATGGCGACGGGTGCGTCGGTAGTCGTGGTGGCGTTCATCGTCAGGTTTTGCGGCGTGCAAAGAGCTGGTCGAGTTTCTGCTCGTACGCGTGATAGCCGAGGTAGTCGTACAAGTCGTTACGAGTCTGCATCGTCCCGACGACGTTCTTCTGCGTGCCATCCCGCCGCAGCGCCTGATACACGTTGAGCGCCGCCTGGTTCATCGCACGAAACGCCGACAGCGGATAGAGCGCGATCGCCACGCCGGCGCCCGCAATCTCATCGAGACTGAACAGCGGCGTCTGCCCGAACTCCGTCAGGTTGGCGAGAACCGGCACGCGTACGGCGTCGGCGAAGCGACGGTACATCGCAAGCTCGGTGATCGCCTCCGGAAAAATCATGTCGGCGCCGGCCTCGACGCATGCACGGGC
>JAICVH010000277.1 GCA_025935435.1 Burkholderiales bacterium | reverse complement strand
AGCAATCCGGGAAAACGCGTGGCCATCGCGAGCGACTTGGGCTTCAGCGACCGAAGAAAATGCGCCGTGTAGATGCGATTGAGCCCGCGCGCGATCGCGATGCCGGCCGCCGTCAGGTCGAGCGGTGCCGATACCGCGGCGGCGGCGGTTACCGTGTTCGACGCATCGACGCCTGCGCGGCCGAGCCAGTTCAGGAGCGCGCTGCCTCCGAGAGATACGCCGACCGCATACACCGGCGCCGGTGGTGGAACGCGGCGGCGAATCACGTCGAGCATCGCGCCGACTTCCACGTGATCACCGGAGTGGTAGGCGCGCGGCAGCCGGTTCGGTTCGCCGCCGCACCCGCGAAAGTGCGGCACGACCGCGCGCCAGCCGCGGCGCGCGACGGCATGCAGCAATGCACGCGCGTAATGCGATTGAGACCCACCCTCGAGACCGTGGAACAGCACGACGAGAGGAGCGTCGTGCGGTGCTTGACTGTCGAGCCAATCAAAGTCCCAGAAGTCGCCGTCGGGCGTATCGATTCGTTCACGACGTAGCGAGACGGCCCGGCGACGCAGCTGGTACGGCCAGATTGTCTGAGCATGTGCGCCGGCGAGCCAGCGCGGCGCTCGATAGGGACGCGGCCCAGGTCCGTGTACGCCGGCGCGTGCATCGTCATCCGCCAGCGACGCGGGCGCACCGCGCCGTCGGCGGCGAGCTGCGAAGCGCATTCAGCGGAGCTCCTGATCAGGAAGCGACGTCTTGCGCGCGCGCGAGCTGCGCCCGCTGTTCGTACGCGTTTCGCACCCGTGCGACATCGTCCAGGAACGGCCGCAGTTCCGACAGCAGCAAGGCCTGCGGGCCGTCGACGAGCGCGCGCGCCGGTTCCGGGTGGAAATCGACGAGCACGATATTCGCGCCCGCGATGACGCCTTGGGCGACCGCGTGAAACACGTCGAGCAGGCCGTCGGGCGCGCGCGCACGCGAGCCAACCGAATGCGAAGGATCGATCGCAACGGGCATGCGCGTCAGCCGCTTCACGACGGGAACGTGCGCGAAGTCGACAAAATTGCGGTGTGGATCACCCATGTTCGTCTTCATGCCGCGCAGGCAGAACACGACCTTGCGGTTGCCTTCGGTCGCAAGATATTCAGCCGCGTTCAGCGACTCGTCGAGCGTGATGCCAAAGCCACGCTTGATCAACACCGGGAATTCCTGCTGCCGGCCGACCTGCTTCAGCAGCTCGAAGTTCTGCGTATTGCGCGTGCCGATCTGCAGCATCACACCGGTGGCGTTGCCCGTCGCAGCGAGCGCCTCGCGGATTTCATCGACGTGAGACTCGTGCGTCACTTCCATCGAAATGACGCGTATCCCGTATTTGCCGGCCAGTTCGAACACGTACGGCAGGCAAGTAGCGCCGAAGCCCTGGAATGCATAGGGCGAAGTCCGCGGCTTGTATGCGCCCATTCGCGTGCAGACCTGGCCGTGATCGCGGAGTGCCTTCATCATCGCGTCGACCGATTCGCGCGAGTCCACCGCGCAAAGTCCGGCGAAGACGTTGAGCGTGTCCTGGCCGAAACGAACGCCGTTGTACTCGAACGAGGACGGACGATCGTCGCCCTGCCGGTGGCGTCCAAGCACGCGATAAGGTTCCGAGACGCGGACGACCTTGGCAACGCACGGCAGGACCTGCATCTGCTCCGTCGTGAGCGTGCCCGTATTGCCGATCAGGTAGATCTCGGTCAGCGTAACTTCCGTACCCACCTCGCGGTGTACGCGAAACGTCACGTTCGGCAGCCGTTCGAGTTGACCGGTCAGCATCCGGTAGTCGAGGCTTTCCAGCCGGGTGTTTGGTTCGAGAACGAGGATCATCGGAACGACTTTCCGAATGGTTTCAAGGGGTTGCCATTGCACCGGCCAGTTGGTACGCCGCGGGACGCGCGGGCGTTGCCGCCATGCTGCAGTGCAAGAGTGTACCCGGCGCAACACCCGGGCGAGCGCTGTCGGCGAATTCGTTGCCCCGTCCGTTAGGGTTGCCGTAGACTCGATTCAACGTCTACGGCAGCGCTCCAGGGCGCCGCCAGCGGTCCGGCAACTCCCGACAGTTCCAACACCGACCCGAGGTAAGTTCGATGAAAAAACTCCTTGCATTGATGATGATCGGCGCGTTCGCAGCCGTCGCGACGCCCGCACTCGCCGAAAACGCGCAGCAGGAACGCATGAAGACCTGCAACACCAAGGCGGCTGACAAGAAAGGCGACGATCGCAAGTCGTTCATGAAGGATTGCTTGAGCGCGGAGAAAAAGGTCTACGACTCGAAGATGGGTTCGTGCAACACGAAGTCGAAAGGCATGAAGGGCGACGAGCGCAAGAAATTCATGTCGGAATGCATGAAGAGCGCCTGAGCGAGTCGGGCGAGGCGAAGCCGAGCCAAGGCCCGCAGGGCACGACGACTCGCGATGGCGGGGAGGCCGACACGTAATGTTGGTTGATGCTGGGTGGTGCAACGAGGCCGACGCCTGAGCGACTGCAACGAGGCCGACGCGGAGCTAAATGGGCAAACGCCTGAGCGACTGCAACAAAGCCGACGCCTGAGCCAAATATAAGCGCATACGATCGTGTGATCTCCTGTCCACACGATCGCAATTACAAGGCCGCACGTGATGCGGCCTTGTTTTTGGTATCGGCGATCAGCTTGGCGCGCCCTGCGATCGACCATCGCACGTCCCGCGATGAAATCGATCGTCACGCGCGCTTGCGCACCAGGAGTCCCTTCAGGTAGTCGCCTTCCGGAAACGTGAGCGCCACGGGGTGGTCAGCGCTTGCGCCGAACTGCGCAATGACCGCTGCGTCGGCGTTCGCATCGACGGCCGCGCCGGCGACGATCTTGCGGAATAGCGATGCTTCGATTGCGCCCGAGCAGGAAAATGTCGCGAGCAACCCGCCCGGCGCCAGCAACTTCAACGCGAGCAGGTTGATGTCCTTGTACGCGCGCGCCGCGCGCGCCACATGGGCGGCCGTCGGTGCGAACTTCGGCGGATCGAGCACGATCAGATCGAACCACGCGCCGCGGTTACGGAGCGCACGCAACTCGGTGAATACGTCCGCTTCAAGCCACGTGCATCGGCGCGCATCGAGCGTGACGTTCCGTGCGAGATTGCTGCGAGCGACTTCGAGCGCGGCAGCGGAGCTGTCAATCGACAGCACCGATGCCGCACCGCCGGCGAGCGCCGCGAGCGTAAAGCCGCCGGTGTAACAGAACGCATTCAGCACGCGGCGACCGTGCGCCTGCACGCCAATGTGCGCGCGGTTGTCGCGCTGATCGAGATAGAACCCCGTCTTTTGTCCCGCCACGACGTCGACGACGTAGTGCAGACCCGCTTCACGGATCACGACCTCCTCCGGAAGTGCGCCGTCGATCACGCCCACCCGCCGCGGCAGACCTTCGAGCGCGCGTACCTCGGCGTCGGAGCGTTCATACAGGCAGCGTGCGTGCGTCGCCGCCATCAGCGCAGCACCGATTGCGTCGCGGAACCGCTCTGCGCCCGCGGCAAGCAGCTGCAACACGACGACGTCGTCGTACCGATCGGCGATCACGCCGGGAAGTCCATCCGCTTCGCCATGCACGAGGCGGCACGCGGTGTGCGCGTCATCGAGCATGTCGCGTCGCGCGGAACACGCGCGGGCCATCAACCGGTCGATGAATGCGTCGTCGATTGCAGTATCTGCATCGAACGACCAGACGCGCGCGCGAATCTGCGACGACGGTGAATACGCGGCGCGTGCGAGGAACGTGCCACGCGAATCCACGACCTCCACGGTCGCGCCTGTAGATGGATTGCCGTCGACGCTTTCGATGGCGCCCGAGAATATCCACGGATGGCGATGCGCGAGCGATCGCTCGCGCCCCGCCTTCAACCGCAGCACCGATGCGGGCGCCATCCGGTGCCCGCGGCGACTCACGCGCCCCTTGCCGTCAACCCGCGACGACGCCGAGCAATCGTCCAAGCATGTACGTCACGCCGCCGGCCAGCAGGCCGAGCGCGAGCATGCGCACGCCGGAGAACATCGCGTGCCGACCCGTGAAGAGCGATAGCGTTGCTCCCACGCAGAACAGTCCGGCGGCGCTGAGGCCGATCGTCCATCCGAGTGCATTGCTGCCGCCACCGAGCAGGAACGGCGCGAGCGGGACCAGCGCGCCCGCACCGAACGCGGACAGCGACGATAGCGCCGCGCCGAGTGGCGATCCGAGTTCTGCCGGGTTCAGCCCGAGTTCCTCGCGCGCGAGCGTATCGAGTGCGTTCTCCGGGTCGGCGACGAGACGCCTGGCGAGCCGGTCGGCCTGCTTCGGCGGCAAACCTTTCGCCGCATAGATCAGCGCGAGTTCCTGCGCTTCCGCTTCCGGATACTGCTTCAGCTCATCGCGT
>JAICVH010000013.1 GCA_025935435.1 Burkholderiales bacterium | reverse complement strand
TCGCTCATCGTCCGAGGCTTCGACGGTGTCGCGACGACGTTGGCGTTGGGATTCGGTCGGCAGGTTTTGCCGCTTCGCGACGAAACGGTGGCCGTCGATGCGGCGAGCCGGGCGTTCTGGGCGTCATGCGCCACCGCACCCTGCACACTGCTGCACGCATCGTACGAAGGGCTCGACGGCCTGGTGCTCGCACCAGCACGAGAGTTTCGCCTGGAGCGCACGTTTATCGAACCAAACGTGCATGCTCCGGCGCGCGAACGCGGCCAGCAGACGCTGCAAATGCTTGTGTCCGAAGTAACCGGGTTGGCGACGACGCCGCCGCCGCCGAACGCCGGCGCTTCGCGCGATTGGCGTATCGACGACGCCGGGTTTCATCGTGATGAACTGACCCTCGGCCTGGCGGTGCGGTGGACAACCGCGGATGCCCGGCTGGCGATCCAGAGCGCGAAGCCGCAATCGCTTGAGCTGCAGATCGCTTCCGCAGCACCCGTGCCGCAGCCGCTGCAGATCGCCGTCGACGGAGTCCGGATGCTCGACGACACGCTGCAAAGCGGCGAGGCGCGCTGGCGCTTGCCGATCGGCGCGGGTCGTCACGACCTCACACTGCATACCGCGCCGTTCGTGCCCGCGGAATCGCAAGACGGTCAGGACAAGCGATCCCTTGGCGTTTTGGTGCGCGCAGTACGGCTGATCGATGGTGACGTGCCGCAACTCAGCAGAGCGTCGCCCGCGCGCGACTACCGCTCGAATCTCGTCGTCCGCCGAACCGCGCTGGATCCACAGGACCAGACACGCACGCGTACTGCCTATCGCATCGATGTCGACAATCTCGGCCGCGCGGAATGGCCGGCGGCGACAAACGGTATCTCCGGTAATGCTGCGGTTGCGCTCGGTGTGTATTTCACAGCGCTCGGTGATACGCAACGGCTTGCCGAGCAGCGCATCGCGCTGCCCTATTCGCTGCGACCCGGCGAACACTGGACGACTGCTTACATCGTCGATGACACCATCGAGCCGCTGCGAAGTGTGCCCGCCGGCGACTACAACGTGCACTTCGGCCTGGTGTTTGACGGCGTCGCATGGTTCGCCGATCACGGCGAGCGCAGCGTGTCGATGCCCATTACAATTGCGCCCCGCTGAGCGAACGATGCCGAAGCTGTTTCAACAATGGTGAGCCAGGCGTCTTGAACGTCGTCATCCAGATTCCGTGCCTCGACGAGGCGCAGACATTGCCGGCGACGATCGGCGATCTGCCGACCGCGCTTGAAGGCATCGACGCCATTCGCGTCGTCGTCATCGATGATGGCAGCAGCGACGAGACCGGCGCGATCGCGGCCTCGCTCGGCGCAAGCGTCGTGCGCCTTCCGGAAACGCGCGGACTGGCCGCGGCGTTTTCAGCCGGTATCGAGGAGGCACTGGATGCGGGCGCCGATATCGTCGTCAACACCGATGGGGACAATCAGTATCGCGGTGACGACATCGCCGCATTGATCGAGCCAATTGTGGAGGGCCGCGCGGACATCGTGATCGGCGCCCGGCCGATCGCGACGATGCGCGATTTTTCCTGGACCAAACGATGGTTGCAGCGGGCAGGCTCGTGGGTCGTGCGACGCTTGTCGGGGACAGCAGTCGCTGACGCCACGAGCGGCTTCCGCGCCTACTCTCGTGAAGCTGCGCTGCGCCTCGAGGTGTTTTCGGGCTATACGTATACGCTCGAAACGATCGTGCAGGCGGCGAACCATGGCCTGCGCGTTGCGTCGGTGCCGGTCGGCGTCAACTCGGTCGCGCGTCCGTCGCGGCTCGTGCGCAGCAGTGCGCACTACGTGATGCGCGCGGGCAGCGGGTTGTTGCGGATGTTCGTCGTCTACCGGCCTTTCCGCTTTTTCATCGTCCCGGCGGCGATCTCGATGGTCATTGCATTCGCGATCGGCGTGCGGTTCCTGTGGTTCTACGCCGTTTCGGGTGGCGCCGCCGGGCACCTGCAAAGCCTCATCCTTGCAGCAATGCTGTTCGGGCTTGGCGCCGCGCTGACCATCGTCGCGTTCCTGGGCGATCTCATCGCCATCAACCGCAGGATGCTCGAGGAGCTGAGACTCGAGGCGCGACGCCGGCGGTTCGAGGCTGCTCGCGAGCGCTGAACGGCAACTCGGCCATGGGTACAACGAGAGGCCCCACGTCCAGTGCCCGCTGGTGGCTGGTGACGCGCAAGCGTCCTCCGGCACCCGGCGGCATGGAGCGGCAATCGTTCGAACTGACCACGCGTCTCGCGGCCCGTGGACCGACGACCGTCTTCGCGATCGAGCCGAACCAATCGCTGCCGATGTTCTTCGCGGCGGCCGCCGTTGGCATCTTCGTCGGATGCATCAGGGGAAACGTTTCCTTGTTGCATCTGGGCGACGGTGTGCTTGCCCCGCTTGGGTTGATTGCACGCGCGTTTCGCGTGCCGGCAATCGTGACACTGCATGGACTCGACGTCGTTCACGACGCACCGCTTTACAGGCTATGGCGCCGCGGCCTGCCGTGGGCAGCCGATCATTACGTATGCGTCAGCGAGGCGACGCGTGCGGCTGCGATTGCGGCCGGCATATCGGCGCCTCGCACGACGGTCATCCGCAACGGTGTCAACGTCCAACAAGCGCTGACGGGGGCGCGAGCGCGCCGGGCCGACTGCCTGCTGTTCGTCGGCCGCCTCGTTCGGCGCAAGGGCCTTGCATGGTTCGTCCAGGCCGTGTTGCCGGCATTGGTGAAGCAACGGCCCGCGCTCGAGCTGGTCGTCATCGGCGACGGCCCCGAGCGCGAAAATGTGCTGCGCGCCGCGCGCGACGCCGGTGTCGCAGAGCGCGTGCGCATGTTGGGGTCGGTGTCGGATGCAGAGAAGGTGAACTGGCTCGCGCAAGCGACCGCGTGCGTCCTGCCGAACATTCACGTCGACGGCGACATCGAGGGCTTCGGCCTCGTCGCGCTCGAAGCCGCGGGCGCCGGTTGTCCGGTGTTCGCCGCCGCGATCGAAGGACTTCGTGAAGCCGTCGTCGATGGCGTCACCGGGACGCTCATCCCGACGCACGATGCTACGGCGTGGACTACTGCGCTCGCTGCGGGGCTCACCGATAGGGCTCCACGTGGCGAAACCGCACGCTTGCACGTGCAACGCCACTTCGGCTGGGACGCCGTCGCCGATGCTTATGAAGCGTTGTTCGCTCGTTTCACTGGCCTCCGATGGCGCGCAGCGGATGCGTGAAACGGTCGAGCCGATGGCCGCCACGCACGCGAACGCGCCCGCCTCGATACGGCGCCCGGTCGACCGTTATGGTTTTCTCGATGCGCCGGAAGGACGACGCCTTCGCGGGCGGCGCATTGCGGCGGCGCTGGTCGCGTTCGGACCGCTCGACATTGCAGGCGCGCGGATCCTCGACATCGGGTGCTCGGCGGGCATCGTCACCGACGCAATCGCAGCGCAAGCCGGCCTGACGATCGGAGTCGACGTGGATGTCGAGTCCGTCACGTACGCGGTCAACGTAAATCGTCGCGCCCGCTTCGTGACTGCGTCGGCGGACCGATTACCGTTCGCGAACGCTGCATTCGATGCCGTCGTGTGCAACCACGTCTACGAACATGTGGGGGACCCCGCGGCGGTGATGCGCGAGGCGCATCGCGTACTCCGCCCGGGCGGCGTCTGCTACTTTGCAGGCGGGCATACGTTGCAACTGATCGAGCCGCATTACGGCATTCCGCTGTTGTCGTGGCTTCCCCGCGGTGTGGCGAGTGCCATATTGCGCAGAACCGCCGGCGAAACGTGCTACGGCGAGCGCTTCCTGCCGCCGTGGCGGATGCGCGAACTCTTCGCGTCGTTCACGACGGTCGAGTTCATTTCACCGCGGATGCTGCGCGCACCCGAGCGCTTCGAATTCCGTGCGCTCGTGCATTGGCCGGCATTCGCGCGGCCGTTGCTCGCCGCGCTGTCCGGCATTGCCGCCCGCCTCGCGCCGACCTGGATCTATCTGCTCAGAAAGTAGGGTCAGACTCGACTTTGGTTCGCCGGACGATTCATAGCAACGCGCAATCCTTGTCGAAGTAGGCGAAAGTCGAGTCTGACCCTACTTAATGCCTGCTGTTTCAGAACGTCGCGTACGTCGTCGATCCGCGGAACCAGGGTACTTCGGCGCCATTGCCCGACGAGCATGTGATCCCGAACTTCAGATCGGTCGCCGTTGCCTGCGTACGCGTTTCCACATCGATGAACCAGCGCGTCGCCGTGCCGCCGTTCACCGCGTTGCGCTCGCCGGTGTAGACATAAAAAGTCGTGTCGTTGGCGCCGCCGCTGTCGCCGATACTCGGTACGAACACGGCCGAAGTAAACGGATCACCCGGCACACGCAAGCGCATCTGCAGATTCGAAAGATCGCCCGCCGATCCGACGAGGTCGCAGCGTATGTAGTCCGGCTGCGTGAGAATCATCGAATAGACGCGGCGAAGGTTGCCCTCGCCGACCGTGATCGTTTCGGGCTGGCTCACGCTGACTGGATTGCCGAGGCCGCAGTTGTCCTGCCCGATACAGGTCACGCGTCGCTGTCCATTGTTCAACGCATCGATCGACTTCGCGATGCGAAAATCGGCACTGAGTTGAGTGTTCTCCTGCACGGTGCAGAACGCAACCAGCGCCTGGCCGCCGCTCGTTACGGTGAAATTGGCTCGCACGTTCGAGTGATCCCCCGGCGCGCCTGCCAGCGCAAATACGTCAAGGTAGCGAAACATCTCGAACGGCTGCAGCGTTCTGGTCAGCGGACCACCGATGAGGGCGTTGGTCGTGCCATCACGCAGCAGGAGCTGATAACTGACGGCCTCACCGAGCGCACCGGCAAAACAGTTCGATTGAAAGCCGGGTGCTGCGGCCTGTGACTTGAGGCCAAGCGAGTCGGCCGGCGCACCGGAAAATGCGCCGATCGGAAATCCTTCGACGCTGAAGCCGATGAAGCCGGGCGTCTGCGTGCGCGAGTACGCGAAGAAGACGTTCGTTTTCTGAAGCGCCGCATCTTCCAACACCAGCATGCCGAAGTGACCACCCGCGCCCATCGGGCATTGGCTGGACAGCAGAAATGGCTTCGACTCGCTGGCTGCGACCGTGAGCTGCGTGCACGCCTTGGGGCCCGGCGTGCCCGAGTTCAAACCCTCGTAGAACGCGACGTTCAGCGTGATCGGTGCCGGGTTCGGATTCCGTACGACGATTTCGGTGGAGAACGACGCCGTCTGCGCGACCAGTGGAATCACGACGACCGACCCCGAGGCTGCCGTCGCCTGGGCGTGAGCGAGGCCGACGCTCCCGGCGAACATCGTGACAGCGAGCAACGATTGTGCGATGCGCATGCGAGTCAACTCCAAGTAAATACGGCAGGCCACCTCGCAAGTACCGTACCATGAAACGGTGAACGCGCCTGATCCGTCCGTTCAATGCGCGATTACGCGCGTCGGCTGGCTCGCACGCCGCGCCGGTGGTCACCGCGTTGAACGCGCGTCTGTGAAAAACTTGCGCGCTGCGTCGGCCATTTATGCGGTCGCTCGTGTCGGGATCGAGCGACACGTGCTGTCGTCGACAAGTTGACGCTCAACGCTTGCCGTACGTTGCGAATTTTGCGATCACTTCATTCATCTCGGCATCGGAAAGGAGTGATGGCTCGCCGATCTGCAGTGTCCGCCAGTACATCTCCGCCAGCGTTTCGACCTCGATCGCCAGTGCGAGCGCCCCCGCCAACGAATCGCCGAACGCGATCATGCCGTGGTGCGCGAGCAGGCAGGCGCGCCTACCGTCGAGCGCGCGCAACGCGTGGTCGGAGAGCGCCTGCGTGCCGAACGTCGCATACGGCGCACATCGGATGTCGTTGCCGCCGGCGACGGCGATCATGTAATGGAACGGCGGAATGCCGCGATCGAGGCACGCCAGCGTCGTTGCGAACGGCGCATGCGTGTGCACGATCGCGGACGCGTCGGTGCGCAAGCGATAAATGTCGTGGTGAAAACGCCACTCAGTCGATGGTTGGCGTCGACCGGTCGCTTTGCCGTCGAGATCGACGTGGACGATGTCGTCGATTGTCGTATCCGCGTACGGCAAGCCGCTTGGCGTGATGACAAACCCGTCGTCGACACGGGCGCTGACGTTACCCGACTTGCCGCGATTGATGCCGGCCGCGTTCATGGCGAGCGCCGTTTCGATCACGGCGTTGCGCACGTCGATCGGACGACCGCTCACTGCGCGCCGCCGCGGTGGAGATCGTGCAGCGATCGCGCATCGTTGGCGACACCGCGCTCGGTGATGTAGCGGGACACGAGCCGCGCAGGTGTAACGTCGAACGCGAAGTTCATCGCAGCCGTGCCTTCGGTGGCGATCGCGACCCGAGCCGCGGAGCCGTCGTCGGCGCGACCCGCGATCCGCAGCACTTCGTCGGCCGCACGAGCTTCGATCGGTATGCGATCGCCTGTGTCGAGCGTCCAGTCGATCGTCGGCGAAGGAAGCGCCACCCAGAGGGGAACATCGTTGTCGCGCGCAGCCAGCGCCTTGTCATAGGTACCGATCTTGTTGCAGACGTCGCCATTCGCGGCGACCCGGTCGGCACCGACAATGACCACGTCGACATCGCCTCGGCGCATCAGCAGACCGCTCGCGCTGTCGACGACGAGGGTATGCGGGATACCGTGCTGTCGAAGCTCCCATGCGGTGAGATTGGCGCCTTGCATGCGCGGCCTGGTTTCGCTAACCCACACGTGCAACGGAATGCCGAGCGCATGGGCGAGAAACAATGGCGCCGTCGCCGTACCGAACCCGCAGGTGGCGAGTGCGCCGGCGTTGCAATGCGTCATCACGTTGAGCGGGTCGTGGCCAGCGGCGGCAAGCTCGCGCAGCAGTTCGAGCCCATGCCCGCCGAGCGCAGCGTTGATGGCGACGTCCTCGGCGTAGATGGCATCGGCTTCCTGCCACGCAGCGTCGGCGCGTGCGCCGACCGGAAGGGCGGCGACGAGCGCGCGCACGCGATCGAGCGCCCAGCGGAGATTCACCGCGGTCGGACGGGTGGCGTCCAGCATTGCGTGTGCGGCGGAAAGCGCGCCGTCCGATGCGTCGCGATCGAGCGCCAGCGCAAGGCCATAGGCACCCACGGCGCCGATCAGCGGTGCGCCACGAACAACCATCGACCGAATCGCTTCCGCGGCGACCTCGGCATCATCGATCGTCAGAAGAACATGCGTGTGCGGCAGTCGGCGCTGATCGATGACGACGATCGATCGGTGGCCAGGTTCGCGGGTCAGCGCGCGATAGCGCTCGCCGGCGACACGCGCGGGTACCGAAGGCGGCGACCCGCTGCTCATTCCAGACCGCCCTGCGGCGATCGACCGTCTCGCCTGAACGCTACCAATGCAGCACCTGGAACAGGTTGTTGAAGTCATCGGTCCATACGCCGACATCGGGTCGTGCGGTAATCGGCGTTGCCGCCTCGGCGATCCGCGGCTTGGCGAGCAACGCACGGTTGCTCGAGACAAGCACCCAGTCGCTACGGCTCGCGAGCACGTCCTCACCTCCGTCGTGGATCCAGACCGCTTCCAGCCCCTGCGTCTGTGCGAGCGCGTGGACGACGGGCACCAGATCGAGAAAGCGATTGGTCACATGGAAGGCGATGACGCCGTCCGGTTTGACGTTGTGTACGTACAGCGAGAGCGCTTCCGCCGTGATGAGATGGACCGGAATCGCATCGCTCGAAAACGCGTCGATCGCGAGGATATCGAATGCCGCCGGCGGGTCGCGCTCCAGCGTAAGCCGCGCGTCGCCAAGCGGTGTTTCGATGTTCGCTTCCGATTTACCGAGATAGGTGAAATCACGCTTTGCGATGTTCACCACCGCAGGATTGATGTCGTAGAAGCGATACAGGTCGCCGGGTGTGCCGTACGCGGCGAGCGTTCCGGTGCCGAGCCCGATGACGCCGACGCGTAGCGGTTCCTTGCGTGGATGCAGCGTGTCCAGCAGCCGGCCGATGCCCGACGTCGCCGTGTAGTAACTCGTCGGCTGGCGATTGAACTGCGGCGCCAGGTACTGCAGGCCGTGCATGATCGTGCCGTTCATCAGCGTGCGGTGGCGGCTCACGTCGTTGACGCCCGATTCCTGGACGCGCATGACGCCGTAGAAGTTGCGTGACGCGACGATCGTTGCGTCGTAAAACGTCACGATGCCCCACGCGAGACATCCGATCGCCGTCACCAGCGCACCAAAGGCAAGCACGCCGTACACCCGCGCATCATCGCGAACCTGCCAGAACAACATCCCGGCCGCTACGATCAGTCCGAGCGGCAGTTCGAGATGTGCGGGCAACACGAGTGGCGCCGCGACGCCGACGAGCGCCGCGCCCGCCGCTCCCCCAAGCGACACCATCAGATAGAAACGCGTCAGGTAGCGGGGCGCGGGTTTGAGGCGTGCGAGCTCGCCGTGGCAAAACATGCAGGCAATGAAAAGACCTACGCAGAAGACGCCGAGCTGCAATGCGAGCTCGTGCGTCAGCCGGGGATCGGCATAACACCAGGCCATCACGCCGAGCATCGCCGCCGCAATCGGCAGCAGCATCTCCCGCGGATACCAGCGGCTGCTTTCGAAGCAAAGGATGAACGTCAGCAGGTACAGCGTCAGCGGGACGAGCCACAACAGAGGCACCGCGGCGATATTCTGCGTGACATGGGACGTCACCGACAACAACAGGACACTGCCGATTGCGGCAAGCGCGCACCACAGCAGCATTCGCGTCGGCGCGGGGGCGGTCGGCGTATCCGCGTTCGCGGCCGCGTCGCCGGGTATCGAGATCACCACGGCGCGCAGATCACGCGCGCGCCACGCAATCGTGCCGCATAGCACGACGAACAGCGCATACCCGGCGGACCATGCATATGCTTGCGTCCGCGTCGCCACCCACGGCTCGATCAGAAACGGATAGCCGACCAGCGCGAGTAGCGACGCGAAATTGGATAACGCGAACAGCCGGTACGGATTCCGTTCGGGATAACGGCGCGCGAACCACGCCTGCAGCAGCGGGCTCGTGGTCGAAAGCAGGAAATACGGCAGGCCGAGCGTGAATGTGAGCAGGCCGAGGATCAGCGCGACCGGGCTTTCGGTTCCGGCGGGCTTCCAGTAGATGCCGGGTACGATCGGCAACACGAGAACGCTCGCGACAAGCAGTGCGAGATGAAGCTGCACCTGCCGCCGCGGCACCAGACGGCGGATGACGCGATCGGCATACGCGTAGCCCGCGAGCAATGCAGTCTGGAAGAAGACGAGGCACGTCGTCCAGACCGCCGCGGAACCGCCAAACCACGGCAGGATCTGCTTCGCGATGATTGGCTGCACGAGGAAAAGCAGGAACGCACTTGCAAAGATTGTCAGTGCGTAGAGGAGCATGACGACTGGGGTGCGCTCAGCGGACGGGCCGCTCGCGCGGGGCGGGCGCGAACGACGCGCGCATTCTACGGGTGCCGACGGCGAACGCTGCGTGCGCGTGCGCCAGCGCTTCTTGCGTCAGGCACGCAGGCGGCGAAACGCGTCAAAAGACCGCTAAACCGTAGGCCGCGGACGGAAGTATTCGATGCGATCGATCGAGTGGACGTTGACATCCTTGACGTCCACACCCTGCAGCACCTTGAGCGGCACGTCGTCCCCCGCACGGCGCCGGTTCCACAGGCGCTCGTAGAACTGCGCCTGCGTGCGGACGGCATCGGCTCCCACGCCGAGGATGATGTCGCCGACCACGAGGCCGGCGCGATCGGCCGGGCCATCGGGCGATACGCGCGTGATGACCAGGCGCCCCTGCACCTCGTCCGCGGCCACGCCGATCCACGGTCGCGCAGGCCCGGCGCGATGTCCCTCGCGCACCAGGTCGTCGAGGATCGGCTTCAGCAAGTCGATCGGAACGAACAGGTTCCCCGGCAATTTCGGATCTTCCGTGGTTGCCTCGCGCACGATCAGTGAGCCGATCCCCAGCAACTTCCCGTCGCGATCGATCAGCGCAGCGCCGCTCCAGTTCGGTGTCGGCGGACTCGTATACAACGCGTAATCCAGCTGGTATTCCCAGTTGCCGGTGAACTGGCGTTTGGACACGATCCACGCGAACGCCGCCCCCGGCCCGCCGGCGCTCGCGATCAACACCGGATCACGTTCAGCCGTCTTCGCCGAGTCGCCCAGTGCGATCGGTTGCACGTCGAGGGGGACCTGCGCGCGCACCAATCCGAATCCACTGGCGTGGTCGTAGCCGACGATCTGGGCGGGCAGCGTGCGTCCTTTGGCATCGGTGATCTTGACGTCGTCGGCCTCGACGATCAGGTAGCCGATCGTCAGCACGAGGCCGTTGTCCGCGATGACGACACCCGAGCCTTCGCGCTGGTTACCGAGCGTCGCGGCACTACGAGCGCCCGGCACGGAGCGCGTCGAAACCTTGACGATTGCACCGAACAGCTTGTCGGCGTCGACTTTGGGGGCAGTCGCGACCGCATCCTCGGAACGCGTCTGTGCTTGCGGTGTCGCCGCAGCGTCGGCTGCATCGGCCGCGTACGCAGCGACTGCAAACGGCAACCCGAGTGCCAACGTCGCAAGCCGAAGTGCACACCAACGCATGCGCATGGGAAAGACGGCAATGAGCGTCATGACTGCCTCCCGAGGCGCGCTTGATCCACGCCAATGACCCGGCGGCGTGCGCGCCTGAATGTCAGTGATCCGAGGCTATACTTGCAAAGAGTGATTGTCGCATGACGGCTAGAAAACGTCCGGAAGATCTCCGGTCGCACCGGTGGTACGGCGCGACGGACATGCGCTCGTTCGGCCACCGGTCACGCACAGCGCAGATGGGATATGCACGCGCTGATTACGCCGGCAAACCGGTGATTGCGATCATCAACACGTGGAGCGACATCAACCCGTGTCACGCGCATTTTCGGCAGCGTGCCGAGGAGGTCAAGCGCGGTGTATGGCAGGCGGGCGGCTTCCCTGTGGAAATGCCGGCGCTGACGTTGTCGGAACCCTTCCAGAAACCGACGACGATGCTCTATCGCAACCTGCTTGCGATGGAGACCGAAGAACTGCTGCGTTCGTATCCGGCGGATGCGGCGGTGCTGATGGGTGGATGCGACAAAACGACGCCCGCGCTGCTGATGGGCGCAATCAGCATGAACCTTCCTGCAATCTTTCTTCCTGCCGGGCCGATGCTGCGCGGCGACTGGCGCGGACAGCATTTGGGATCCGGCTCCGACGTGTGGAAGTTCTGGGCCGAGAAGCGCGCCGGCAACCTCACGGAAGCAGCGTGGGAGGAAATCGAGAACGGCATCGCGCGCTCGCACGGACACTGCATGACGATGGGCACGGCGTCGACGATGACCTCCGCCGCTGAGGCGCTCGGCATGACGCTCGCGGGTGCTGCGTCGATCCCCGCTGCCGATTCTCGACACGCACGCATGGCGGTCGAGACGGGGCGGCGCGCCGTGGCCATCGCATGGGAAGACGTGAAGCCGCGCGACATCCTGACCGCGGAAAGTTTCGACAATGCGATCACGACCGTGTTGGCGCTTGGCGGTTCCACCAACGCGGTCGTGCACCTGATTGCGATGGCGCGACGCTGTGGCATTCCGCTGTCGCTTGACCGCTTCGACGCGCTTTCGCAACGAACGCCGCTCGTCGCCAACGTCCGTCCCGCGGGGAAATACCTGATGGAGGATTTCTATTATGCGGGCGGCCTGCGTGCGCTGATGGCGAGCATTCGCGACTTGCTGCACGTCGATGCACACACGGTGGGCGGCAGGTCGCTACGCGATGCAATCGACGGCGCGGAAGTCTTCGACGCCGACGTGATCCTTCCGCGCGACCGTGCGCTCGTGGCATCGGGCAGCCTCGCGGTTTTGCATGGCAACCTCGCACCGGACGGTGCGGTGATCAAGCCCGCTGCGGCAGAAGCGCGCCTGCTCGCGCACCGCGGACCTGCGATCGTCTTCACCGACTACAACGACATGGCCGCGCGTATCGATGATCCTGCACTGCCAGCGACACCCGACTCGGTGATCGTGTTGCAGAACGCCGGACCATTGGGCGCACCGGGCATGCCGGAATGGGGCCAACTGCCGATTCCGAAGAAACTGCTCGAGCAAGGCGTGCGTGACATGCTGCGCATCTCGGACTCGCGCATGAGTGGCACCAGCTATGGTGCGTGCGTGCTGCACGTTGCGCCCGAGTCGTATGTGGGCGGGCCACTCGCATTCGTCCGCGACGGCGACCTGATCACACTTGACGTAGCAGAGCGCCGCCTGCAGCTCGATATCACCGATACCGAGCTCGCGCGGCGCCGCGAACGCTGGCAACGCCCGGCTCCGCATTACGCACGTGGCTTTGGCGCGCTGTACCAGCAACACATCCGACAGGCGAACGACGGTTGCGACTTCGATTTCCTCGAAGGCACGGCGCCTACGCCCGATCCTGAAATTCACTGACGTGCGCACGTTGCCGGCCGCGTCGCTTGTCACGTTCGTCGCGGCGATCATGCGTGAAGGCGGTTCGGCGCTTGACGAGGCGGCGACGATCGCGCGGCGTCTGGTCGACGCCAACCTCGTGGGCCACGATTCGCACGGCGTCATTCGCGTCGGCAAATACCTCGAATGGGTGCGCGCAGGCTGGCTCAAGCCGAATCAGCCGCCCACGGTTGCTGTCGACACCGATGTGCTTGCCATCGTCGACGGCAATCGCGGTTTCGGGCAGGTCATCGGCGAGTTCGCAGCGCAGCTCGGCATCGCGAAAGCCGCGAAGCGTGGCATCGCGCTGGTGGGTTTACGTAACTGCGGACATCTCGGCCGCGTTGGCGACTGGGCTGAGATGGCCGCGCATGAAGGGCAGGTGTCGCTGCATTTTCTCAACACGTCGGGTGCGCAACGCGTTGCACCGTTCGGAGGCAGCGACCGACGGCTGTCGACCAATCCCATCTGCATCGGGGTGCCGATCGACGAAGGCGACCCGGTGATTCTCGACGTCACGACGTCGATGGTTGCCGAAGGCAAGCTCATGGTTGCGATGAACAAGGGCGAGCGGGTCCCGGAAGGCTGGATCATCGATCGCGACGGTTCGCCGTCGACGGATCCAAAGGCGTTCTACGATGGCGGTGCGCTGTTGACCGTCGGCGGGCACAAGGGGTCGGGTCTGTCGATCGTGACGGATCTCCTCGCCGGCGCCGTTGCGACGGGCCGCAGTTCCGACCCCGACGATCCGGTCCTGCGCAACAACATGCTGTCGATCTACATCGCGCCACGCGTCTACGCGCCGGATGGCGCCGTTACCGCCGAGGCACGCCGCTTCATCGAATGGGTGAAGGCGTCGCCACCGAGCAACCGCGACCAGCCAGTCCTTGCGCCGGGAGACATCGAGCGGCAAACGCGCGCCCGGCGCCTTCGCGATGGCGTGCCGCTCGACGACAAGACGCTCGCCGATCTGGCCGCCGCCGCGCGCTCGGTTGGTATCGACGACGCGCGCATTGCGACGATGCTCGGCTGATTCGAAGACGTCGCTCGTCGCCGGCGGCATGGACGATTCGTTCTTCTTTCCCGGTTTTGCCTCGCATCGCGTCGAAACGAGCGATGCGGAAATTCGCTGCGTCGTCGGCGGTAACGGACCGCCGGTTCTGTTGCTGCACGGCTATCCGCAGACGCACGTGATGTGGCACCGAGTTGCGCCCGCGCTGACGCACGCGTACACGGTCGTATGTGCCGATCTGCGCGGGTACGGCGATTCGTCGAAACCTGCAACCGACGCGATGCATGCCGCGTACTCGAAGCGGACGATGGCGCGCGACATGGTCGAGCTGATGCGAAAACTCGGGTATGCCGAGTTCCGGCTCGTCGGTCATGATCGTGGGGCGCGTGTGGCACATCGCCTGTGCCTCGATCATCCGTCCGCGGTTTCGCAGGTGGCAGTGCTCGATATCTCACCGACGCGAACGATGTACGCAGGGACGACCCAGGCATTCGCGACCGCGTATTACCACTGGTTCTTCCTGATCCAGCCGTTCGACCTGCCTGAACGGCTGATCGCTGCCGACCCGGCCTACTATCTGCGTCGAAAGCTCGGCGGCTGGGGAACAGGCCTTGTGCACTTTGACCCGCGCGCGCTCGCAGAATACGAGCGCTGTTTCAGTGATCCGGCGACAATACACGCGACTTGCGAAGACTACCGGGCCGCCGCATCGATCGATCTCCTGCACGATGCCGAAACTCAGTCGCAACGCATCGAGTGTCCACTGCTCGTGTTGTGGGGCGCGCGCGGCGTCGTGCATCGCTTCTTCAAACCGATCGAAGACTGGCGCGCGGTCGCGCGCGATGTGCGCGGCCGCGCCCTGGCGTGCGGTCACTATCTCGCGGAGGAGAAGCCGGAGGAGACGGTGCAGGAGCTACGCGCGTTCTTCGGCGCGTAGCTTGCTGTCGCGCTGCTGGCGCAAGAAGCCGGCGCGCGCGTGCCAACACGCGGCGCCGGCTGCAATCGAGGCGGTCCTACGCGTTCAAGCGAGCGCTACAGCTTCGCGAGGATGCCGGTCACTTCGTCTTTGGTGAAGGCGCGCATCGTCTGCGTGCGGATGTTGCCGGCGGAGCTCAGCGCGAGACTCAATGCGGTCATCGACGCGTCGTCCGGTGCTTCGAATGTCGCGACGACGTCGTATTTCCCGACCGTCCAGTAAATCGACTTCGTCTCGATGCCCATTTTGCGCGCCAGCTCCTTGACCGCATCCGCGCGCTTCGTCGTATCCCTGACGGTGCGGATTCCCTGATCGGTGTAACTTGATAAGACGATATAAGTCGCCATGCTGATCCCTCCTATGGCCGCTCGGCCCTGATGACAACGAATCGTGACAATGGCTTCGTTCGGAGCGTAACTGGGCCAATCAACCGGCCGCGGCGAACGCACCCGAACCGAGCAGCATAGACCTTTGCTGCGACGCCGGCTGATATAATTGCGACCTCGGCCGGAGCGTGTGATGCACGGAGCTCCGGCCGCTGCAATTCAAATGGCCAAGTAGCTCAGTTGGTAGAGCAGAGGACTGAAAATCCTTGTGTCGGTGGTTCAATTCCGCCCTTGGCCACCCAATCCTTCATGTCCGACCTCGCGACATAGGGTAACGGGGTGCGAGC
>JAICVH010000017.1 GCA_025935435.1 Burkholderiales bacterium | reverse complement strand
GGGCGCGTTCGACCGCGACCGTACCGAAATTGCAGCCTCCTCCTTGGTTTCGCCCCGCCCCTTCTCCTCCTGCTAAACGTCGACATCATCGCAGCAGCGCCGTCAAGCACGCAATAGTCGATTGACGCGAAAGCATATTTTTGTAAATATGCCCACGTAAAAACTGATAATGAGTCAATGCTTCACCCTGCTGTGCAGCGTTCGCGAATCGCTCGCGGGCTCGGAGACGCGATGCCGCGCCCGGTGATCGGTCCGAAGATCCGCGACCGACGGCATGCGCTGGGCATCACGCAGTCGGCGCTGGCCGCGCGGCTCGGCATTTCCGCCTCGTATCTCAACCTGATCGAGAGCAACAAGCGCAACATCGCCGGTGCGCTGTTGCGCCGGATCGCGGACGAACTGCGCCTCGCGATCGAAGACCTGGAGGGAGCGGCGGAACGACGGCTGATCAGCGATCTCGGCGAGATCGCCGCCGAGCCGTGGTTCGCGCCGCTCGCGCTCGATGCGACGTCCGTTGGCGATCTCGTCAGCCGCCACGCCGCATGGGCGCGCGCGCTGATCGCGCTGCATCGCGCGTGGCGCGATCGCGATCAGGCGGTGAGCGCGCTGTCGGACCGACTCTCGCAGGACCCCTTCCTGGGTGACGCAGTGCATAACCTGTTGACGCGGGTTGCAGCGATCCGCTCCTCCGCCGAGATCCTCGCGGCCGTCGAAGATCTTGCACCGGACGATCAGCGGCGCTTCGCGTCGATCGTGGGCGACGAAAGTGCGCGGCTCGCCGACGTCGCGCAGGCACTGGCCGGCTTCTTCCACAAGGGCAACGCGGGGACGCGACCGACGATGCCCGTCGAGGCCGTCGACGACTTCCTGTCCGATCGCAACAACCATTTCCCGGCGTTGGAGGACACGGCACTTGCCTTCCGCCAAGCGCTGCGCGTCGACGGCCACTGCAGCGAGCAGGTGCTGCTCGATTATCTTCGACGCGATCACGGGATTCACGCGCGAACGGACGCAGCGTTGTCGCATGGTGCGCCCGCCGTGTTGGACAGGCAGGCACGCAGCGTTTCGGTGAGCGAGGACGCGTTGCCCGCGACGCGGCGCTTCGAACTGGCACGCATCGCGGCCGAGCTGTTCCACGGTGGTGCGCCGGTCAATGCCGAAGTCGACGCGTCGCCGCTGCTTGCGACACCCGCCGCGCGCCGGCGTGCGACCCGCGTGCTCTCGTCCTATGTCGCGGGCGCGGCACTGTTGCCGTACGACGCGTTTCGCACGGCCGCTATCGACACGCGATACGACGTCGAACTGCTGGCCGATCGATTCGGGGCGAGTTTCGAGCAGGTGTGTCATCGGCTCGTGACGCTGCGCCGCCCGGGATACGAAGGAATTCCGTTCGGGTTCGTCCGTGTCGATGTGGCCGGTTACGTGACCAAGCGCTTTTCGCTGCCGCATCTGCTGCTTCCGCGGTACGGCAATGCGTGCCCGGTCTGGGCGCTGTACGGCGCGTTCCACACGCCGGGCTCCATCGTGCGCCAGCTCGCCGAGTTTCCGAACGGCGACCGATTCCTGTTCATCGCCCGCACGGTCGAGAAACGCAGGCCCGCATTTGCGATGCCGCGACGCTTCATGGCCGTGATGATTGCTTGCGACGCGTTGCACGGCGATCGCACGATCTACGGCGACGGCATGGACCTGTCGTCTTCCGCCGCGGCGACGCCAGTTGGCGCGAATTGCCGCCTCTGCGTACGCCGCGGATGCGCGTACCGGGAGGAGGATCCGATTCTCGACGCGTGATGCGGCAGGTCGCCTGTCGATCAGGACCTAGTCAAATCGGGTCAAAGCGGTGACGATGGCGGCTGGCCTTCGCGAGACGGCGCGTGCCGTCGCGCCGACCGCCGCGCCACAATCGACGGACAGGCTGACCGTGACGAGCGTTTTGATCGCCGAGGACGAGCCGAGCATCGTCGAGTCGCTCGCGTTCCTGTTGCGTCGCGCCGGTTACGACGTCGCGTCCGTGCTCGACGGCGAGGCGGCGATCAGGCGCCTGCAGAACGATCCGCCCGACATCATGATCCTCGACCTGATGCTGCCGAGGCGCAACGGCTTCGAGGTGCTGAAGGTCGTCAAGGGTGATCCGGCGCTCGCGTCGATGCCGGTGCTCGTGCTGAGCGCCAAGGGGCAGCCGCAGGATCGGCGCCTCGCCGAGGAAATCGGCGTCGACGCATTCATGACCAAGCCGTTTTCGAACCGCGACGTCGTCGAGGAGGTTCGGCGGCTGACCTCAGGCTGACGCGATCGTGCGCGACGAGACGGCGCGTCCCGCGAGCGACCCTTCGCGTCCCGGCAGCGACCCTTCGCGTCCCGCGAGCGACCCTTCGCGTCCCGCGAGCGACCCTTCGCGTGCAGTCGACGCTGCGAAAGCGTTGCCCGCGCTCGGCGTCTTTCTCCTCATGCCGCCGACGATCACGCTGTTCGCCGTGCTTGCGGACGTCGCGGGCATTCCTCTGATCGTCGTGTACATGTTCGGCGTGTGGCTGGCGCTGATCGCCTGCGCAGGCCTTCTCGCCCGGCGGCTCGCGCCGCTGCACGACGACGATGCAACGCGTCGCGACGCGAAGCGATGATATCGCCGGATCTCGTTCTTTTCATTTCGCTGCTGTACGTCGTCTTGCTCTTCGCCGTTGCGTTCGCGGGCGACCGCCGCGCGCGCAGCGGCCGACCGGGCTGGCTGCATTCGCCGGTCGTCTACACGCTGTCGATTTCCGTCTACTGCTCGTCGTGGACGTTCTACGGTGCCGTCGGCTCGGCCGCGCGCAACGGCCTCGAGTTCGCGACGATCTACATCGGCCCCACGCTGGTGTTCATTGGCTGGTGGTTGCTGCTGCGCAAGATGCTTCGCATCGGACATGCACAGGGCATCACGTCGATTGCCGACATGATCTCGTCGCGCTACGGCAAGAGTCCGGGCATCGCGGCGCTCGTCACGCTGATCACCGTCATCGTGTCGATGCCGTACATCGCGCTGCAACTGAAGGCCGTCACGACGAGCTTCCAGGTGATCGCGCATTCGGGTCCCGAGCCGCTGTCGGGCCTGCCGATCGCGGGCCCGGACTTCCGGATCGGTTTCTGGGTCACGGCCGGCATGGCGGTGTTCGCGATCGTCTTCGGCACGCGCAACATCGATGCGAAGGAACAGCACCACGGCGTCGTCGCGGCGATCGCCGTCGAGGCGGTCGTCAAGCTGTTCGCGTTGGTCGCCGTCGGTGTGCTCGTCGTCTGGGGCATCGCGGGCGGACCCGCCGCGATCTTCGCGCGCATGCCGCGCGACCTGCTGGACCCGGCCGACATGCTCGGCACGCGCTGGATCACGCTGACATTCCTCGCGGCGGCCGCGATCGTATGCCTGCCGCGCGAGTTCCAGATGATGGTCGTCGAGAATGTCGACGAGCGGCACCTGCGCACAGCGTCGTGGCTGTTCCCGCTCTACCTGTTTCTGATCTGCGTGTTCATCCTGCCGATCGCGATCGCGGGTCTCGTGTTCCTGCCGCCGCGGTCGAATCCCGACATGTTCGTGCTCACGCTGCCGATGTGGGCTGGGCAGAACGGCATTGCGCTGCTGTCCTTTCTCGGCGGGTTCTCGTCGGCGACGTCCATGGTGATCGTTGCGTGCATCGCGATCTCGACGATGATCTCCAACCACGTCGTGATGCCGATCGCCATGCGTATCGGCTGGGTTAGCGAGAGCGTGAGCGGCGAGATCCGGCGCTTCGTGCTGCGCAGCCGGCGTGCGAGCATCTGCGTGTTGCTGCTGCTTGGCTTCCTCTACTTCCGGCTTTCCGGCTCGCCGGGCGCGCTCGCGGCGATCGGGCTCATTTCGTTCGCGGGCGTCGCACAGGTGCTTCCGAGCCTGATCGGCGGCCTGTTCTGGCGGCGTGCCAACGCCGGCGGCGCAGCGGCGGGCCTCGTCTGCGGCATCGTCCTGTGGGCGTACACGCTGTTCCTGCCGAGCTTCGCGAGTGGCTACATCATGTCGCAGGCCACGCTCGACTATGGGCTGTTCGGCTCGTCGCTGCTCCGACCGCATGCGCTCTTCGGCGTCGACGGCGTCGATCCGCTCGTGCACTCGCTGTTCTGGAGCCTCGCCGTCAACACGGTGGTGCTCGTGCTCGTGTCGCTATGGCGCGAGCAGCGTCCGCTCGAACGGCTGCAGAGCGCGCTTTTCGTCGACGTGTTCCGCACGCCGGCCGAGGTCACGTCGGGGGTGATCCAGCGCTCGGCCACGGCGCGCGATCTGTACGTCGTGGCGCAGCGCATCTTCGGCGCCGAGGAGGCGTCGGCGCTGTTTCGCGAGGCCGCGCGCGCGCAGGGTGCGCATGGAGGCGAGCTACCCGTTGCCGACAACGCATTCATCACGCAACTCGAGCGCAAGCTCGCGGCGAGTGTGGGCGCCGCGTCGGCGCACGCGATGATCTCGCAGGTCGTGACCGGCGAGACGATCAGCCTCGACCAGCTGATGACGATCGCAGACGAGACGCAGCAGGTGCGCGAATACAGCCGCCGCCTCGAGGAGAAGTCACGCGAGCTTCAGACGACCGCGAAACAGCTTTCCGACGCAAACGAGCGGCTCACGCGGCTCGACGCCGAGAAGGACGACTTCTTGTCGCAGGTGAGCCACGAAGTGCGTACGCCGATGACGTCGATCCGCTCGTTCGCCGAAATCCTGCTCGAGGAGAGGAATCTCGAGCCCGAGCGCTCGGAGCATTTCCTGCGCATCATTCACGACGAAAGCGTGCGGCTCACGCGGCTGCTCGACAGCACGCTCGATCTCGACGTGCTGCAGCGCGGCGGCGCGCCGTGGGCGACCGACACGATCGATCCGGAAGCGGCGTTGCAAAAGGCGATCGGCGCGTGCGCAGGTCTTGCCGCGAAGCGCCGGATGCAGATCGTCAGTGGCGAGCGCGCGCGCGACGCGCGCGTTGACGCGAACGACGACCGGCTCGTGCAGGTGTTCATCAACCTGATTTCGAATGCGATCAACTACAACACCAGCGCGTCGCCGTGGCTTCGCATCACGAGCCGCGTGCGCGGAAACGACTACGAGGTGCTGTTCGAGGACAACGGCCCGGGCATTCGCGCCGACGAGCGCGAGAAGATCTTCTCGAAGTTCATCCGCGGCTCCGCGCAAACGCGTGGCGACGCGCCGGGTGCGGGGCTCGGGCTCGCGATCAGCTGGCAGATCATGCACCGGCTCGGCGGATCGTTGACGCTGGTCGACGACGAACGTCCAGGCGCCTGCTTTCGAGTCTCGCTCGCGTGCCGCTGACACGCGCGCCGGCCTTGTCGACCGGCGCGCCGAGCCGCGAGAGCTGCCTGAAGAAGCGCGTCAAAAGCGGCCCGATTCGCTGCAACTCGGCACGGTGCATCGCCGCGAGCTTCGCGAGCACCTGGCGTCCGCGCGCGGTCAGCCGCAGTTCGACCTTGCGGCGGTCGGTGATCGACGGCTCGCGAACGACGAGTCTTTCACTGACCAGCCGGTCGACAAGCCCTACCGCGCTGTTGTGGCGGATCAGGAGCTGGCGCGCCAAATCGCCGATCGTCACCCGGTGCTCGTCCGGGCAACCGCGGAGCACGAGCATCGCCTGATAGTGCTGCGTCGTCAGCCCGGCGTCGGCCGCGGCCGCCTCGCTGAAGTGCAGGAACCCGCGCAGCGCGTGGCGAAACGCGGCGAGCTGGGCGTAATCGCTCGTCGTCAGGTGGTATCGCCTTTCGGCCCTCTTCAGCTTCATCGCTTCCATCCCTTCCGACCCGTTCCGCGCCAGCCGCCCGTACGGTACTATCGCATTCCGATATACTTCGTGTATATCGCGTCCCGATATATTAAGCCGCGCGGGCGTTCCGCCATAAGCCGGCAAACTAGGAGGAGTTCCATGCATCGCAAGCCAGGTTCACACGGTCCCGACCGCCGCGACTTTCTTCGAGCGGGCCTCGGCGTCGCCGGGGGTCTCGTGCTGCCAAGCGCTTTCGCGCCCCCCGCGTTCGCCGACGATCATCCGGCGATCGGCACGTGGCCCGCGGGGTCGCAGGGCGATTCGGTTTTCATCGGCATCGCCGTGCCGCGCACCGGCACGTACGCCGTTCAGGGTGAGGACGAGCTCAAGGGCTATCAGCTCGCTGTCGATCACATCAACGAGGGTCACCCGTTGATCAAGGCGATTTCGCCGAAGACGAAGAAAGGCGTGCTCGGCAAGCAGGTCAAGTACGGCGTTGCGGACTCAGCCGCCAAGCCGAACGACGCCGTGCAGGCGCAGCAGCGCTTCATCACCGAGAACAAGGCGATCCTGATGACGGGCTCGACGTCGAGCGCGGTCGCCGTCGCCATGAACAAGCTCGCGCAGCGCGAGAAGGTGCTCTACGTGACCGGCATTTCCGGCTCGAACGACACGACCGGGAAGGACTGCGTGCGCTACGGCTTCCGTCAGAATTTCTATGGCGAGACGGCTGCGAACGCACTCGGGCCGGTGCTGCTCAAGACGTTCGGCAAGAACAAGAAGGCCGCATTCATGACGCCGGACTACACGTACGGGCACACCGTCACGAAGTCGATGAGCGAATACCTGACGAAGAACGGCGGCTGGCAGATGGTGACGAACCAGGTGTCGCCGCTCGGCGCGCCCGACTACAGCTCGTACCTGACGAACATCGCGAACTCCGGCGCGGAGTTCCTCGTCAACGTGAACTGGGGGCACGACGCGGTGCTGTCGTGCAAGCAGGCCAAGCAGTTCGGCATCCTGCCGAAGATGAAACTCGTGATCCCGTACCAGATTCCGTTCCTCGCGCCCGAATGCGGCGCCGACATCACCGAGGGCGTGTACGCGGCGACCGATTTCTGGTGGACGCTCCAGGACAAGTTCCCGCTTGCGAAGATGTTCGTCGAGGCTTTCCAGAAAAAGTACAACTATCGGCCCGAGTGGGGCGCAGAGAACGCGTACATGTCGTTTGCGCTCTGGGCCGATGCCGTCGAGCATGCCGGCAGTTTCTATCCGCCCGACGTGATCAAGGCGTACGAGACGCCGCGCAAGATCAACTCAATGGTCGGGGAAGTCGAATGGCGCGCGGCCGACCATCAGCTGATCCGTCCGGTGATCATCGTCAAGGGCCGCAAGCCCACCGGCAAGGACGATTTCTGGGACGTGGTCGAAATCGTGCCCGGTGCGTCGGTCATGCAGAAGCCCGACGCGTTCGGCTGCAATCTCGGCGACTACACATAGGTCGCGACCAGAGGACGGCGTGCGAGGCGCGGGCGGCGAAAGCCGCTCGCGCCTCGCGCACATGCAAGCCTTCGCTGCAACCGGATGAGTCGGCGCCATGGTGACGTGGTCGAATTTCTTTTCGCAATTGTTCAACGGCCTCGCGCTCGGCGCGTTGCTCGCGCTGATCAGCTCGGGGCTCACCATCATCTACGGCACGCTCGGCGTGCTGAACCTCGCCCATGGGGCGATGTTCATGCTCGGCGGCTACGCCGGCTATGTCGCGTACGAGGCGACCGGCTCGTTCATCGTCGCCGTTGTAACGGGGACCCTTTTCCTCGGCATCGTCGGCGTGCTGATGGAACGCATCATCATCCGGCATTTCTACAGCCGGCCGCACGAGGATCAGCTGCTGGTCACGTTCGGCATCGCGATCGTCTTCATCGAAGGCATCCGCTTTTTCTTCTCCAGCATGACGAAGACGGTGCCTCCGCCGCCGCTCTTCACCGGCATCACGTCGCTCGGCTTCATGGTGTATCCGACGTACCGGCTCGCGGTGGTCGGCATCGTCGCCGTCGCGCTGATCGCGCTCTTCCTCGTGCTGTTTCGCACGCGGCTCGGGATGATCGTTCGCGCCGGCATCGAAGACTCGGTGATGGTCGATTCGCTCGGCATCAACGTCGACCGCGTGTTCATGGTCGTGTTCGGCATCGGCGCCATGGCCGCCGGCTTTGCGGGGATCGTCAACGCACCCGTCGTGTCGCTCACGCCAGACGTCGGCGAGGCGATCCTCGTGCAGACGTTCGTCGTTGTCGTGATCGGCGGCGTTGGATCTTTCACCGGCGCGGTCCTCGGTGGCCTGATCGCGGGCGAGATCATCAGCATCACGTCGATGTTCAACCCCGGGTACGCCTACGTCATGCTGTTCGCGGCGATGACGCTCGTGCTGATGGTGCGGCCGCAGGGACTCCTCGGAACGAGGGGGCGCGAGTGAGCATGACGCGCGAGGCAAAGCACGGGAGCCGATCGTGCTGACCGGTCCCGTCATGCGGTCGAAGCCGCTCGGGCGGGTCGAAATTCTCACCGCGATCGGCCTGATCCTGGTGCCGCTGGTGCTGCCTTATCTCGGTTCGGCGCCCAACACCGTGAACCGCATCCTGGTCTGGGGCCTGTTCGGCATCGGCTTCGACATCCTGTTCGGCTATACGGGACTGCTTTCATTCGGTCAGTCCGCGCTCTACGGCACGGGCGGGTTCGTCGCCGCCTACCTGTTGACGCGTGCGGGCTTTCCGTACGTATGGCTCGCGCTGATCATCGGCACCGTCGCGGCCGCAGCGGTCGGCTATCTGGTCGGCCTGATCGCGCTGCGGCGCACCGGTATCTATTTCGCGATGATCACGGTCGCGATCGCCGAAGTGTTCTATTTCGTCGAGTTCAATCCGCTCGCGGAATGGACCGGCGGCGAGAACGGCTTGCCCGGCGTGCCGACGCCGAGCCTGTATCTCGGCTTCACGACGATCCACTTCACGAGCGGGTGGTCGCTGTATCCGTTCCTCGCCTTCTGCTACTTCATCGGCATCGTGATCGCATTGCGGATCGTGCGCTCGCCGGTGGGCACGATCTTCCGGGCGATCCGCGAGAATCCGCTGCGCGCAGCTGCGGTGGGCCACGACATTCACAGCTACAAGCTCGCCGCGTTTGTCATCGCGGCTGCGTACGCGGGGCTCGCCGGCGGGCTGCTCGGCGTGCTGCAGGCGTTCATGCCACCCGAGGCGTTCACGTTCGACACGTCCGGACAGCTCGTGATCCAGACGGCGATCGGTGGCCGCGGCACCCTGTTCGGGCCGCTGCTCGGCGCGGGCGTGTGGCTGTTCCTGCAGGACTTCCTGCAGGCGACGCTCGGTCTCGGCGCTGCGTGGAAGCTCGTGCTCGGTTTGGTGTTCGTCGTGCTCGTCGTATTTCTGCGCCACGGCATCATCGGCGGATTCGTCGATCTGTATCGCTGGCTGCGCAGCCGCGGCAAGGCGACGACCGAAGCCGCCGAGGCACGCGCGGAGCCGCTGGTGGCCAACGGCGCTGCCACACCCGACAAGGACGCGCCCACGCCCGCAATGGCTGCGCCGAATCGCGCCCCCAGCGCATTCCGCGGGCCGATCCTGCAGGCGACCGGGCTCACCAAGCATTACGGCGGCGTCGTCGCCAACGCGGACATCGACTTCATCGTCAATTCCGGCGAGCTGCGCGGCATCATCGGCCCGAACGGCGCCGGCAAGAGCACGTTCTTCAAGATGCTGACCTGCGAGGTCGCGCCGACGTCGGGCAAGATCGTCTTCGAAGGACGCGATATCACCGGCATGAGCGTCACCGATGTGTGCCAGCTCGGGCTGACGAAGAGCTATCAGGTCAATCAGCTCTTCAACCGGCTGACGGTGAGCGAGAACGTGACGATCGCCGCGCTCGCCGCGTTGCGCGGCAAGTTCAAGCTCGATTTGCTCGGAAGCATGGCGAAGATTACCGGCATGAGCGAACAGGTCGAGCATACGCTTGCGCTCGTCAACCTCACGCGCCGTCGCGACACGCCGGTGTCCGAACTCGCGTATGGCGAGAAGCGGCGCCTCGAAGTCGGCCTCGCGCTCGCTTCGTCGCCGACGCTGCTGTTGCTCGACGAGCCCCTCGCCGGGATGAGCCCCGCCGAGCGCGTCGAGACGGTGAAGCTTTTAAAGTCGATCGCGCGAGGCCGCACGATGATCGTCATCGATCACGACATGGACGCGCTGTTCGAGCTCGCCGAGCGCGTCACGGTCTTGCAGGAAGGACGCGTGCTCGTGGAGGGCACGCCCGACGAGATCAAGGGCAATGCGAAAGTGCAGGAAGCATACCTCGGCGGCGTGCACGGCGTGATCGACGCGCAGGAGGCGGTCGCGTCATGAGAGGAAATCAAGGCGACGGCGGCGCACATGCGGGTGCCGGCGGCGAGAGCGGCCTGCTCGAAGTAAGCGGTCTCAACAGCTACTACGGAGATTCGCACATCCTGTTCGACGTGTCGCTGCGCGTCCAGCGCAATGAAGTGGTGGCATTGCTCGGACGCAACGGCGCGGGCAAGAGCACGACGCTCAAAAGCCTGATGGGCGTCGTCACACCGCGCACCGGCTCGGTCCGGCTCGACGGCATCGAGATCGCCGGCAGGAAGAGCCACGCGATCGCCAAGGCAGGCATGCAGCTCGTGCACGAGGACCGGCGCATCTTCGGCAGCCTCGACGTCGAGGAAAACCTGATTCTCGCGGGACTGACGGCAACCTCGAAATGGCCCCTCGACCGCATTTACGAAATGTTCCCGCGATTGAAGGCGCGGCGCGGCAGCCGCGGCACCGACCTGTCGGGCGGCGAGCAGCAGATGCTCGCGATCGCGCGCGCACTGATACGCGACCCGAAGATCATGCTGCTCGACGAACCGTTCGAGGGCCTCGCGCCGGTCATCGTGCAGGCGTTGATGAGCGCGTGCCGCGCGCTCGCCGAAGCGGGGCAGACGATCGTGCTCGTCGAGCAGAACCTCGCTGCGACGCTCGCGCTCGCGCAGCGCGTCTACATCATCAACAATGGCCACATCGCGCACGAGGGGCCCGCTGGCGAGCTCAGGGCGCGGCCGGAGTTATTACAGCGCTTTCTGGGTGTGTAAGCCGCTTACGTCGGATCAGACTCGACTAACGTAGAACAGCGTGCCGCCGGCGCACCCGCGGTACGCCGAAGTTTCGGATTACTTTTCGGCGCGCGTGTAGCGCCCGTCGAATACCGCGATCCACGTCTTTCCCCCGTCGGTCGACGATTCCCACAACTGGCGCACCCCACCGGCCTGCGGCGTCCAGGTGATCCGCTGACGCGAGAGCTTCCCGGGAGCATCGGCGTCGATCGCATCGCCTTCGAGCACCATCGAGCGACCGTTGAGAGCGCCGTCGAGCTGGAGTAGCCCGCCGCCGCTGTCGACCCAGGTCTGGTGCCAGCGTCCGCGATCGCGGTCGTACAGGTTGACGCTCGTGCCGGTCACGCCAGAACTGCTCGTCCAGTTCTCGATCAATACGCAGCCGCCGTGAGCCGCCTCGATGCGGTTGTGACCGACGAGCTTGCCCTCCGGATCGCGAACTTCCCAGAAGCCCAGCCAGAAATCGAAGTCGCGATGCGCCGCTGCTGTGCAGGGTGGCGGTTTCATCGAAGGCGGACTGGTTTCGCCGGACGCCGTTTCCGCCTCAACGACGGCGACGAGGAACGGTGCCGCGACCACGGACACGAAGATGCGGAAGAGCGACATGCAAGGACTCCTCGTTGACCTTGGGGACGAATGCGACGCTGAATGGCGCGGGCGTCGAGGGCATCCTCGTGCAGCAACGGCTTACTGGTAAGCGCGCGCCGCGTTCCGCGCAATACGTTCCGATTGTCGCTCGGAATCGAAGTCAGAATTTTCCGAAACGGTTGTACGCGTCGACCGGGTCCATGCCGGCGATGAGCGCGCTGCGCATCTCGCTTTCGGTCGCCATCACCGCTTCGGTGCGCTCCAGCGTTTCGGTGACGCTGTCTCGCGGAATGATGACGACACCGTCGCGATCGCCGAGCAGGTAGTCGCCGGTCGTCACGGTAACGTCGCCGATCGTCACCGGCTCGCCGAAGCGATCCGGCACCCAGCGTTCGACGATGTCGGCCGGCGTCAGGAACGAACAGAACACCGGAAACGCCTGTTCGAGCACGAGCTCGGTATCGCGCGATCCGCCGTCGACGACGTATCCAAGGACACCGCGTGCCTTGAGCGTCTGCGCCGACAATTCGCCCATCAGCGCGATAGCGTGCGTGTTCGGCTGGCATACGACGACATGCCCGCGCGGTGCCTTCGACAGCAGCGTGCACCACCCGAGCAGGCATTCATGCCGCGTTTTCGTGTGATCGACGTGACCCGAGACCGTCCACACCGGTCCGGCCAGTCTCATTCCAGGCGCTATAGCCTTGATTGCGGGCGGCAGCACGATGCGCTCGCGCCCCATCGCGCGGAGAACGTCGTGGACCGCGCCGGTATAGCAGTTGCGCAGCCGCTCGGTCAGCGCCGCCTGTTCGGACGCGCTCGTGCGTGCAGCGGTCACTGTGCGCGGCGTTTCCAACCGCCGATGATTGCGCCGGCGATGCCGAGGCCTACGATCGCATAGACGGCGTTGATCATCCATAGATTGACGCTGCGCCACTCGAAGCCGTAATTGAGTGCGAGATTCGCGCCGATGAAACCGAGTGCGACCGCGGCGCCGAGCCGCATGCCGCCGGCGAACGTCGTTGCCTGGAGACGCTCGATCAGCCACCCCAGCGTGTAGCACATGACCAGGATGGCGACGAAGCCGATCACGAACGGCAGCGGCGAGCGAGCCTGTTCCGCGGCCATCTGCTCCATCGTCTTGCCGATCGCGGCGAGCCACTGGCCGGAGAGCACGTTGTACCAGAGTGCGCCCAGCACGAAAAACACGATCGCGGCGATCCAGACTGCAAGATGTCTCGCTCCACTCACGGCACGATCCTCCGGGAAGTTGATCGAGGCCGTATTTGAACACAGCCTGACAGTGTCGCGTGGATGCCGTTGGCCACGCGATGCGGCCCGTTCACCAGTCGGCGCAAGCGGTAAGCCAACTCGCGCGACCCGTCACCGCTGCGCGCGCTACATTCGAATGCGTGATATCCATGGCAACGCAGGCACGGCTCCGTCCGCGATGAACGCGATCGCCGTGCTTGCGCAGGAATCCGGTGACAGCACCGTCAGCGTGACGAGCGTCGCCTCTCCACTCGGTACGCTGCACGTGGCGGCGCTCGCCGCCGGCGTCTGCGCAATGGCGTTCGACGAACACCGGGACGCACTGGCGTTGCGGCTGCGGCGGATGCTCGGTCCGTTCTTTCACATCGAGGCGGGCGATCCCATTGGCGTTGCGCCGCGGCTGCGCGCGTATTTCGCCGGCCGGCTCGATGCGCTCTTAGACGCGCCGCTGGCGACGGCGGCCACACCGATGCAGCGGCGCGTGTGGTCGCTCGTGGGTTCGGTGCCGGCCGGCAGTGTCACGACGTATGCCGTGCTCGCCGATCGGCTGGGCATGCCGCGCGCTCAGCGCGCTGTCGGTGTGTGCCTTGCGACGAACGCCGTGCCGATCTTCATACCCTGCCATCGCGTCGTTTCGACGTCGGGCGGAATCGCAAGCCATCCGGGTGGCATCGCGCGCAAGCGCTGGCTGCTGCAGCACGAGCGGGCGCTCGACGTGGCGGACCTCACGACGGCGCGGGTGCTGCGCGCGCGACGCGCGCGGCTCGATCCTCGCGATACCGTCGAACTAGGGCCTGTTAACGCTATGGGCGCAAACGCGAACGAGTGACATGGGCCGCCAATCAAGGCGGCCGACGAAGCGAAGACTGGGCGTCTTCGCGAGGAGAACAACGTAGAGTGGCGGCCCAGGGCGCTCGTTCCCTTCGGGTTGCTGCCAAAAAAGTGCATCGCTGCGTTGCGAACTCTCGCCGGGTACCCCACCCGCCATCGACTTCGCGCCTTGCGCTGCGCGTTTTTGGCCGTGCAACGCGTTTGTGCCCATAGCGTTAACAGGCCCTCATCGAGCTTCCGCGCGTCGTCGGTTACTGAGCGCAGAGCGGCACGACGCGTCGGTGCTTGCACATGCGCGCGTTCGGCGGACGCGCGTGCATGAACGCGTCCGTCAGGCTTCGGCGAGTCGCGACAGACCGAACGCCGCCTGGATCGCGACACGATAGCT
>JAICVH010000285.1 GCA_025935435.1 Burkholderiales bacterium | reverse complement strand
CCGGACGGCCAAGCCTTTCACGAAGCGAGCTTCGGCGCGTTCGTCGACCAGGAGGCGACCTTCGGTGGCTATACGATCCCGGCGCGGTTGCGGGTCGGATGGTACGTCGACGATTCGGCGCGTTTCGATGCCGAGGGCAAATTCCTCGAGGTCTCGATCGACGACGCCGTGTATCGTTGATGACGACATGGATGCGAGCGTGCGCCGACGGCTGGATCACCGACCGTACGCGGCTGCTGTGCTTCTCGGGCTTTCTCTGGCAGCGCTGCTGCTCGCTGGCGTGCTCCCATCGCTACGGATGGCGCTCCTGTTGGCGGCCTTCGCCTGCGCGTTCACCGGCGGCTCGCTCGCGCTATGGCGCTTGCGGCGGGAAACGCGCGAACGACGCAGCGCCGATCGCGAGCGGCGCGTGGCCGAGGCCCGTTTCGGCAACATCGTCGAAGCGGCGATGGATCCGATCGTCACCGTCGATGACGCGCAGCGGATCGTCGTCTTCAACGGTGCCGCCGAGCAGGTGTTTGGCCACGCGAGGACTGACGTGCTCGGGCAACCGCTCGACGTTCTCATCCCCGAGCGCTTCCGCGACGTCCATCGCGCGCATGTGGCGAAATTCGGTGAGACGGGTACGACGAGCCGGCGCATGGGCGCCTCGGTCCTACGCGCATTGCGGTCGGACGGCGAGGAGTTTCCGATCGAGGCGTCTATTTCTCAACATGTCGACCGCGGACGCAGGTTCTACACGGCGATCGTGCGTGACGTCACGGCGCGCGTAGAGGCAGAGAATGCGCTCCGGCGCTCAAAGGAGGAGATGCAACAACTTGGCGCTGCCGCGAACGCTACACGCGAGCAGGAAAAGAGCCGCATCGCGCGTGAACTTCACGACGAACTTGGCCAACTGTTGACGATGCTCCAGATGGACGTCGCATGGTGCAAGGACAGGCAGCCGGCGGACGACGCCGCGTTCGCCGGCAAGCTCGACCGGATGGAAGCGTTGCTCAGGACGACGATCGCCGCGACGCGACGGATCTCGTCCGATCTGCGGCCGTTGATGCTCGACGATCTCGGCCTCGTGCCGTCGCTCGAATGGCTGGTCGAGAATTTCGCGCAGCGCACCGGGATCGTCTGTGACCTGACGATTGCCGAGCGCGATCTCGCGCTCACCAAGTCGCACGCGACGGCCATCTTTCGCATCGTGCAGGAATCGCTTACCAACATTGCCAAGCATGCAAAGGCAACGCATGCAGACATCGTCGTGGAGTGCGACGGTGACGCGCTCGTCGTGCGTGTCGATGACGATGGCGTGGGGTTTTCGGCGCAATCGCCGCGCAAGCCGCACTCGTTCGGTCTGTTCGGGCTGCGTGAACGCGCATCGCTGATCGGCGGGACGGTTGCCATCACGAGTGTTCCCGGTGAAGGTACCAGCGTCGAGCTGCGTGTTCCCCGCGAAGCGCTGGCGGAGCGCGTGTGATTCGCGTCGTCATCGCCGACGATCACCAGATTCTGCGCGAGGGTTTGAAGCAGTTACTGCTTGCGGCTGGAGATATCGCGGTTGTCGGCGAGGCTGGCGATGGCTTCGAAGTGCTCGAACGCGTGCGAACGCTCGACGTCGATGTTCTTCTGCTCGACATGTCGATGCCCGGCAAGAGCGGAGTCGAACTGATCCGGCAGGTGAAGGCGGAGAAGCAGAAGCTGCGCATCCTCGTGCTCAGCATGCATGAGGAGCATCAGTACGCCGTTCGCGCGATTCGCGCGGGCGCTTCGGGCTATCTGACGAAGGAGAGCGCGGCCGCGAAACTCGTCGCGGCGATCCGAAAAGTGGGTTCGGGCGGCGCGTTCATCAGCGCGGAGGTCGCAGAGCGACTTGCGCAGGAGGCGATGCCCCACGCCACGAGCGGCCCGCCGCATGCCGCGTTGTCCGATCGCGAGTACCAGGTATTCCGCATGCTCGTAAAGGGACAATCGGTCACCGAGATCGCTTCGGAGCTGCACCTCTCCGGCAAGACCGTCAGCACACACAAGGCACGGCTGATGGAAAAGCTCGGCGTCGACAACAACGCCGAGCTCGTGCACTACGCGGTTCGCCACCGCCTCGACGATGACCTGAACGCTGGGTAGCCACGCAGGGGTAGGGCAATCCTTACGCCGCGTGGGGTGCGCCTTATCGGGCGCATACGGATTACCCGACGACGGCAATCAGTCGGCCCCGATACCGCGCGCGATGCGGGTTCCGAATAATGCGAACCCATGAACGGCACATTGCGCACGGGGATCTTCATCGTCGATGACTTCCCCACGATGCGCGATCGGCTGCGTGAACTCGTCAGTGACATCGACGGTGTCGAGGTCGTGGGCGATGCCGGGACTCCCGATGAAGCCATCGAAGGCATCCTGCGCACGGTTCCGCACTGCGTGCTCCTCGACTATCAACTCAAAGGGGGGACGGCGGTGGACGTACTTCGGGCCGTACATCCAAAGGCGCCTAGCATCGCGTTCATCGTGCTGACGAATCACGCGACCACGCAACACCGCCGCGCATGCCTTGAAGCGGGCGCGCGGTATTTCTTCGACAAGAGCACCGAGTTCGCGCGCATCCGCCTGGCGATCGACGAGCTCGACGCGTCATCGCACTGATCGCTCGAGGACCCTTCGGAGCAACAATGCACGCCACTGCGACGCACACCATTCTTGTCACCAGTGCCGACACGGCGCGAGCCGCGCGGCCCGTCCTGTGCGATGTGGGCACGCAGGCGCGGTCGTGCGCATCGTGCCACCTGCGCACGCTCTGCATGCCGGTCGAGGTGCAGGGTGCGCAGGCGCAGCAGCTGTTCAGTAACCTGGTGAAAACGCGTATCCGGTTGCATAAAGGCGACCAGCTCTTCTGCGCCGGGGACCGCTTCACCGCGCTCCACGCGATTCGCGTCGGCTCGTGCAAGACCGTAACGTCGACCGACGACGGGTGTGAACAGGTGGTCGGATATCACCTGCCGGGCGACATCATCGGCATCGAGGGCCTTGGTAGCGACGTTCAAACCACGCGGGCGATCGCACTCGAGGACACCGAGGTGTGCGTGCTGCCTTTCGATCGTGTCCAACAGCTTGCACACGAAGATCGGACATTCCAGCGACAGCTCTACCGGCTCCTGACCGCGGCGATTCATCGGGAACGCAACGCCGCGACGATGCTCGGTACGATGCGCGCGGACCGGCGCCTGGCGACGTTCCTGCTCGACCTGTCGAACCGCTATCAGCGGCGCGGTTACTCGTCGAGTGAATTCGTGCTGCGTATGACGCGCGAGGAGATCGGCAGCCATTTGGGACTCAAGCTCGAAACGGTGAGTCGCCTGTTTTCCCGTTTCGATGACGAGGGGTTGATCGAAGTACAGGGCCGCGTCATCAAGCTCCGCGACCGCGAAGGGCTGCAGCGCCTCGTCCTGGCGAGCTGATCGAACTGGAACGGCTCAAGGTCGTCGCGCGACGATCGCTTGCGAAACGTCCTGGCACGGACCTTGATTGCGCGTGCGATCAAGGAAATCGGCTTGCATCGCAATCCCGCATCGTCGATCATGGTCTTCACGCGCGCGCGTACACGCGTCGCGCACTCCATTCCACGCGCGCCGCTGTGCAGCGATTGAAGCGCATCAAGCGCAGGACGAATTTTGATGCAACATCGACCGGGCACACGCGAACCGGGACCGAGACCAGCAGCGTTGGTGCCCGAGGGCACGGGTGACATCGCGCGCGCTTCGCTCGACGCGTGGCAGACGCTGTCGAGCACCTGGGGCATCTGGTGGACGCGCCATGCGGGCCAGCAGGCTGTCGCCGCGCGAGCGGCGGAACGGACCGCGACGCTCATTGCGCATGCTCGCCGGCACTCCCCGTTCTATCGTGACGCTTGGCGCGGGATGGGCACCGCCTCCGCGCTGACGACGCTGCCACCTGTCACCAAACGTGCATTGATGGCGCGCTTTGACGACTGGGTGACCGATCGCCGGCTTGAACGTCGCAATGTCGAGGCATTCGTGGCAGACCGTGGGCAGATCGGCGAACGCTACCTCGATCGCTATGTGATCTGGAAGAGTTCCGGCAGCACCGGCGAGCCTGGGATCTTCGTGCAGGACGCCGGCGCCCTCGCGATTTACGATGCGTTGATCGGCGTGCAGTTGCAGGCGCCGGCGCTCGCCGGCCGCTACGCGCTGGGGTATCTCACGCACGGCGGGCGCGCAGCGCTGGTCGCTGCGACCGGCGATCATTTTGCGAGCATCGCGTCCTGGCAGCGGATGTGCCGCGG
>JAICVH010000498.1 GCA_025935435.1 Burkholderiales bacterium | reverse complement strand
GGCGAACATCGGTTGCATGACGCATCTGCAGTCCGGGACCGACGTGCCGATACGCCACTGGATCGAATTGATCGACGCCGTCACAACGGTTCGGCGCGCAGGGACCAGTACGCAAATGCGCACCGGCGCGCCGGTGTCATGACGTCAAGCGATCTGGCACCGCCGTTTCGCGCCGCCTATCCGGCGTTCCTCGCGATCCCGACGCGATGGATGGACAACGACACGTACGGCCATGTCAACAACGTCACGTACTACTCGTATTTCGACACTGTCGTGAATGAGCATCTGGTGCGAGCGGCGAACCTCGACATCCGCAACGGCGATGCGATCGGCATCGTCGTGGAAACGGCCTGCCGCTTTCACAAACCGCTGTCGTTCCCCGAGATCATCGACGCGGGGATGCGCGTCGCGCGTATTGGTCATTCGTCGGTGACCTACGAGATCGGCCTGTTCCGCGCGGAGGACGACGATGCGGCGGCGACGGGACGCTTCGTCCACGTCTGGGTCGACCGCGACCGCCGCCGTCCGATCGGCGTTCCGGCGGCGGTCCGCGACGCGCTGGCACCGCTGCAGGTGTGCGGCTGAATGGCCATGCCCGGACGAACCGGCGTCGAATGTGCGCCGATGACCGCCGCCAACCGTGCCGCGACCGAAGATCTGCTTGGCGTCTTTCTCGACGCCGATCCCCATTACCTGGCGTCGGCCGCGACTTACGGTGCGGGCGGACGCCGCGCGCTGTCACGAGCGCTCGACCTGTTCCTGGCGCGTCCTGAGGTGGGCTTCGTCTGGACCGCACAGGTCGACGGCGTCGTCGTCGGCGCCTGCGTCGTATGCCAGGCGATCTCGACATCCCGCGGTACTCTGGTCGCGAAGCTCGATGACGTGACGGTCGACCCGGCCCGACAGGGCGAGGGCATCGGCGCGGCGATGCTCGACGCGCTCGCCGAGCATTTGCGGGCACGCGGCTTCGGCCGAATCGACACCGCCTGCCATCGCGACAACGCCGGCGCCTGGCGCTTTTACGAGCGTCTCGGTTATCGTCCGCTGCACGAGGAGCGGATCGCATGCCTGCTGTGATCGTACGTTCGTGCATCCGCGTACCTTACCGATAGCGCATCCCACCATCGTCCTTCGTCCATGAGGCAACCATCATGACCAAGCTGCTGTTCGCCGTCGGCGTTGCAATTTCGCTCGGCGCTCCCGCTTTCGACGCCATCGCGCAATCCACGGAGTCGATTCCGATGCGGGATTTCTTCCGCAATCCCGAGCGGGCGTTCTTTCGCATCTCGGGAGACGGCCGCACGCTGTCGTTCATGCAGCCGTGGGAGCGGCGGATGAACATCTACGTGCAGCCGGTGGGAGGCAAGACGGAGCCCGTTCGCATCACGTCCGAGAAGGACCGCGACATTCCCGACTATTTCTGGAAGGGCGGCGATCGCATCGTCTATACGAAAGACGTCGGCGGCGACGAGAACGACCACGTGCTGGTCGTCGACCGGCGCGGTGGAGAGCCGAAGGATGTGACGCCGTATCCGGGCGTGAAGGCGCAGATCATCGATCCGCTGGTGCAGTTCCCGAACCGGATGCTGATCGGCATGAACCGGCGCGTGAAGGAGGTGTTCGATGCGTATGAACTCGACCTCACCACCGGGAAATTGACGCTGGTGGCGGAGAACCCGGGCAGCATCACCGACTGGGGCGCCGATCACGCGGGCCGGATTCGCTATGCGATCGCCACCGACGGCGTCAACCGGACATACCTGTATCGCGCGAACGCCACGGCTCCGTTCAAGCCGGTACTGACGACGACGTTTCGCGATCAGTTCGCGCCGCAGTTCTTCACTGCGGACAATCGCAAGCTTTACGTCGCGTCGAACCTCGGCCGCGACAAGGTCGCGCTCGTCCTCGTCGATCCGGCGACCGCAAAGGAAGAGTCGGTCGTGTACATGCGCGACGACGTCGATGTCGATGGCGCGACGTGGTCACACGCGCGAAAGCGCGCCGCGTACGTTCGGTACCAGACATGGAAGACCGGCCGCCATTACCTCGATGCCGACACCGAGCGCCTGTTCGAACGCCTCGAGCAGCGCCTCGACGGTTACGAAGTGAGTCTGCAATCGCTGACGCAGGACGAAACGCGGATGATCGTCGCAGCGGCGAACGACCGCACGCCGGGCGCCCGCTACCTGTACGACCGCAAATCCGATCGCCTGACGAAGCTCGGCGACGTGAAGCCCTGGCTGCCCGAGTCGCGGATGGCCGCGCAAAAACCGATCGTCTACAGCACGCGCGACGGACTGACGGTGCACGGTTACCTGACGGTCCCCAATGGCGTTGAGCCGAAAGGCCTGCCGATGATCGTGCACCCGCACGGCGGACCGTGGTTCCGCGATGGCTGGGGGTTCGATCCTGAAGTGCAGTTCCTCGCCAGCCGCGGCTACGCAGTGCTGCAGATGAATTTCCGTGGTTCCACGGGTTACGGGCGCGAGTTCTGGCAGGCGTCGTTCAAGCAATGGGGCCTCAAGATGCAGGACGACATCAGCGACGGCGTCGCGTGGGCGGTGAAGGAGGGGATCGCGGATCCGAAGCGCGTGTGCATCTACGGTGCAAGTTACGGCGGCTACGCGACGCTCGCAGGCCTCACGCAAACACCGGAGCTGTATGCATGCGGCGTCGATTACGTCGGCGTCGCCAACCTCTTCACGTTCCTAAAGACGATCCCGCCGTACTGGAAGCCGTATCTCGAGATGATCCACGAAATGGTCGGACATCCCGACCGCGACAAGGCGCTGATGACGGCAAGCTCACCCGCGCTCAATGCGGACCGGATCAAGTCACCGCTGCTGATCGCGCAAG
>JAICVH010000223.1 GCA_025935435.1 Burkholderiales bacterium | reverse complement strand
CGTTGCATCGACGGGCTGGCGCGCCCGGTCGAGGCCGCCGTACTCGAGCTCGAGCTTGAACGCGTATTTTTCGAAGAACGGCCCGAACTGCTCGGCGCCCACGGTACCAAGCGCCCACAATTCGTCCTTGCCCGCATCGTGCTCGAGCGCGATCGACGCGAGCGGCTGGGGTGCCGGACCGGCAACGACTCGCGCACCCGCCATCGGGTCGTAGACGCTATGGTCGGCACAACAGTGGATGACACGCCCGGACGACGTCGACGAACGCGCTTTCTGATAGCGAATGAACGAGACATCGCGCGTCGGATACGCGAGCTTGTGCGCGCAGATCGCCGAGAAGGAAACGACGTTTCGTGCAGGCCCGACGCCGCCAGGTGCAACGTAGCTTCCTCCGCGCTCTCGATGCAGCGATGGCACCGCCGCGATCGCCTCGGGCAGTCGCAGCAGGAAGCACGGCGTCGCCGCGAATGGATACTGGAACACGTAATTCGTCTCCGCGGCAAGGGAAGCCGGGCGGATCGGTGCGCCGTGAATGTCGACCAGCAGCGAGCGCGTGTAACGGCGGATCTGCGCCTCGTCCGCCGTCGCATCAGCGGTTGCAAGCGCGGCGATGCTCGGCAGCAACGTGCACGAGCCCAGGAAATCACGGCGATTCATCGGACGGCTATCCTCACGCTGAGATCAATTCGCGAACGTGCGCCGCCGCGCTGCGGCCGAGCGCCGACAACGCGTAGCCGCCTTCGAGCGACGAAACGACGCGACCGCTCGCGTACCGGCGCGCGACAGCCATCAGTTGCTGCGTGACCCACGCGTAATCGTCTTCGGTGAATGCCAGGCCCGCGAGCGGATCGTCGCGGTGCGCGTCGAATCCCGCAGAGATCACGATCAACTCGGGCTCGAACGCATCGAGCGCCGGCAGCCAGCGGTCGGTGACCGCGGCACGGAATTGAGCACTGCCGCTGCCGGCGGCAAGGGGAACGTTGACCATGTTCGGTGCCGGGTTGTCAACGCCCGAATACGGGTAGAGCGGATACTGGAACGTCGACACCATCAGCACATGTTCGTCGTCCGAATACATTTCCTCGGTCCCGTTGCCATGGTGGACGTCGAAGTCAACGATCGCCACGCGTGACAGCCCATGCACGGCAAGCGCGTGCGCCGCACCGACGGCAACGTTGTTGAAGACACAGAATCCCATTGCACGCCCGCTTTCCGCATGGTGACCGGGCGGCCGCACCGCGCAAAACGCCGTCATGTACTCGCCGCCGCAAACCAGGTCCACCGCATTGACGACTGCACCTGCCGCATGCAGCGCCGCTTCCACCGAATGTCGGTTGAGCGCGGTGTCGGGATCCAGGTAGCGCAGCCCGCTGGACGGTGCCGCGCGCTCGATCGCCTCGACGTACGCGGCTGCGTGTACGCGCGACAGCTGTTCGCGCGTTGCGCGGGTCGCTTCGTGTCTCACGACGTGTCCATCGAGGCCGAGCGCGATCATGTGATCGTTGATCGATGCGAGCCGCTCCGGGCATTCCGGATGATCGGGTCCCATCTCGTGCAGCAGGCAAGATGGGTGGGTGATGTACGCAGTGGTGGCCACGGCTTTCGAAAGCGAGGATGAGCGAGAAGGCGGCGAGCGCAGCGGCGGTCAGCCCTCAGAAGCCTACGACCCCGTTGGAACGACCGTCCGTGCCTTCGAAGTCTAGCGCCGTCGGCGCGGCGTGACGAGCGTTCACCGTAAAGGCTAAAGTGCGCATCGTCCCCAACCGACTTATCGGCCCGTCCAATGACCGTTCGTTCCGCTTCGCAAGCCGTCCCGACCGCGCACCGGCTCGCCGTCGTTTTGCAGCAACTGGCGCAAATCGTCGTCGGCAAGGACGAGCCGCTCAAGCTGGCGCTCGCCTGCCTGCTTGCGCGCGGTCACCTGCTGATCGAGGACATTCCGGGCGTCGGCAAGTCGACGCTTGCGCACGCGCTCGCCGCAGCGCTCGGCCTCAAGTACGCGCGCATCCAGTTCACGAGCGATTTGCTGCCGGCGGACGTGCTCGGCGTGTCCGTCTACGACGAACGCACGCAGACGTTCCGTTTCCACGCCGGGCCGATTTTCCATTCGGTGGTCCTCGCCGACGAGATCAACCGCGCGCCCCCGAAGACGCAGAGCGCGCTGCTGGAAGCGATGGAAGAGCGTCAGGTGTCGCAGGACGGGCAGACGCGCCCGCTGCCGGAGCCGTTCTTTGTCATTGCGACGCAAAATCCCGTCGAGCAAATCGGCGCGTATCCGCTCCCCGAATCACAGCTCGATCGCTTCCTGATCGCGATCGAACTCGGTTATCCCGACGCCGTCGCAGAACGCGAACTGCTAGCGGGTGGCGATCGCCGCGCCAAGCTCGTCGACCTGGTGCCGCAGGCCGATCCGGCGACGCTCGCCGACTGGCAACGCGAAGCGGCCGCGATTCATGTCGCGCCGGCGCTGCTCGACTATGTGCAATCGCTGCTGGCCGCCTCGCGCGGTCATCTGCCCGGCCAGACCGCCGGCGCGAGCGGTGAAGCGGGTGCACGGCGGGGCTTGAGCCCGCGCGCGGGTCTCATGCTGTTGTCGGCGGCTCGCGCGTGGGCACTGCTCGCAGGTCGCCCGATGGCGGTGCCGGAAGACGTGCAGGCGGTCTTCCCCGCGGTTGCGGGTCATCGCCTTGCCGGCGGTGCACGCGCGGGTGCATTGCAAGCGCAGACATTGATTCGCGCCGTTCCGCTGCCGTGAACGCGGTCGTCACGCGCGACGCGCGCAGCGTCGTGACCGACGCGCTGGCGCGCGTGCGACAACGTGCGTTTCGCGCCGCGCCCGCCGATCGGGCACCGGTCGTGCTGCGACATTCGCGCATCTACATCCTGCCCACGCGGCGCGGATATGCAGTCATCGCGACGTTGCTGATGATGCTGCTGACGTCGCTCAACTACGCGCTGTCGCTCGGACTCGGCGTCACGTTCGCGCTCAGCGGGCTCGTCGCAGCGGCGCTGCTGCACACGTTTCGCAACCTGGCCGGCATCGAAGTCAAGCCGCTCGCTGCCAGCGACGCGTTCGTCGGCGGCAACGTCGTCTTTTCGCTCGCCGTATCCGCCGGTGCGATCGATCGTCATGCGATCAGCATCGCCGCGAACAACGTGCGCGCCAAGGCGTCGGTCGCCGCGGCATCGACGCAGACGGTCACGCTCGCCGCGCCGGCGATGAAGCGTGGACGCGTGCCGCTGGGACGCGTCACGCTGTCCTCGAATCATCCACTCGGGCTCTGGCGCGGCTGGGCGTACGTGCACTTCCCGTTGTCGGGCATCGCCTATCCGGCGCCGGAAGCGCACCCGCCTCCGTTGCCCACCGGGGAACGCGGCATCGACCCGCATGCGCACGGGCAAGGTGATGACGCGGACCTCGCGGGATTGCGGGAATACCAACGGGGCGACCCGCTGCAGCGCGTCGCGTGGAAAGCGGTCGCGCGCGGGGCGGGATGGTTCTCGAAGTCGTTCGAGGGCACGGGCGGAGGTGGTCCGCTCGCGCTCGATTGGGCGCGCATGCCCCGGGAGCTCGAAGCCGAAGCGCGACTATCGAGGCTTTGCGCCTGGATACTCGCGGCGGAGCGCACGACACGACCCTTCGCGCTGACGATCCCCGGCACGCGCCTCGCGACGGGTTCGGGACGCGAACACCGGCGCACTGCATTGACCGCGTTGGCGCTGATGCCTTGAAAGTACGTTGGACCCATCGCGCCGCTGCAGCACCGGCGCCGCTGTTGACGCCGGCGCAGATGACGAGCCTCGGCGTACTGCTCGCCGCTGCGCAGATCCCACAGGCGGTGCATCTGCCGATCTGGGTCGCAGCGTTCGGCATTGCGCTCGTACTGCTTCGCTTTGCATTGTTGCGGCGCGATCGCGCGCGCCCGCGCGCGACGCCGGCGCACATTCCGTCATGGGCGCTCGCAGTGTTCGCCCTCGCCATCGCGTTCGCGATTCGAAAATCGTACGGCTACTTCGTCGGACGCGATCCGTGCGTCGCATTCCTGTTCGTACTCGTTGGCATCAAGTTCCTCGAAGTGCGAACGCTGCGCGACGGCTCGCTGCTCATCTGCCTCGCGATCTTTCTGCTGATCACACCGTTCTTCTACAGCCAGTCGATGCTCGCCGCGGTGGCGGCACTGCCCGCGGTGCTCGCGGTTGGCGGCGCGCTCGAAGCGCTCGCTTTCGACGATCCGACGGCGACGGCACGCCCACCGTGGCGCGCGACACTTCGACGCACGGCCGCGATGCTTGCGCAGGGACTGCCGATCGCGGCCGCGCTGTTCGTGTTGTTTCCGCGCCTTGCAACGCCGCTGTGGGGTCTGCCCGCGGACCGCGCGGCGACGACCGGCCTCTCCGATCGGATGTCGCCCGGGTCGATCAGCGAGCTCGCATTGAACGATACGGTCGCCTTCCGCGTCGATTTCGACGGTGAACCGCCGCCATCGCGATTGCGTTACTGGCGCGGTCCCGTGCTGTCGCTGTTCAATGGCCGCGAATGGCGCAGCCTGTCGCCGCTGCTCGGTGGCAGGCTCGCGAGTGGCAATGGATCGACGTCGCGCTACACGGTGACGCTCGAACCGAACGATCATCCGTGGCTGTTTGCACTCGAATTTCCGTCCGGCGCGCCGCAACTCGAGTCCGATCCGGGGATGCGCGGCAGCGCGGGCGGCTACGCCGGATACTCGCGCGAACAGCAACTGCTGATGCGCGCTCCGATCACGCAACCGCTGCGTTATTCGATCCAGTCCTCGTTGACCGACAGCTACCCGGTCGCCTCGGCGCGCGATGCCCAGATCAATCTGCGCGAACCACCCGCCAATCCGCGCACGATCGCGTTCGCGCGCTCGTTACGAGAGGACTACCCGGACGACCGCCGATTCATCCGTGCAGTCCTGCAGTGGTTTCGCGATGAGCCGTTCTTCTACACGCTCGCGCCGCCGCTGATGGAGGACGCGCCCGTCGACGCGTTCCTGTTCGACACGCGGCGCGGATTCTGCGAGCACTACGCGAGCGCATTCGTCGTGATGCTGCGCGCAGCCGGCATCCCTGCCCGCGTCGTCACCGGCTACCAGGG
>JAICVH010000663.1 GCA_025935435.1 Burkholderiales bacterium | reverse complement strand
TCGGCCGCGCCGAGATTGCGGCCCGCGACGCTGGCGGCCCATGCACCCGCGATCGTCGCGATGGTCAAGGCCAAGAGCCAGCCCGCGGTTCCCGACGTGGCGAAGAGCAGCCAGCCGATCGGCAAGGTGACGAGCGTACCGAACGTGCCGGGCATCACGGGCGACAGCCCCGCGCCGCCACCTAGCGCAATGAAGTGCGCCGGATGTCCGACGAGGAACGGCAGCGTCGGCGCAGCGGTCGACATGACGTTTGCCTCGATGGCGCGCCGCCGGTGCGGGAGCCGCATCAACTGAAATGATCGAACGCGCGCGGCAGCGCGGTGAGCGGCGTGCCACGCTCATCGTTGATCACGAGATTCGCGTCGACGGTGATCGAGCCGATCGGCGTGAGCGGCAGCCCGAGTGCGCGGCCGATGGCGTCGATCCGTTCGCGCATCGCCGGCGACGCCGTGAAGCACAGTTCGTAATCATCGCCGCCCGCCAGCAACGCGCCGAGCGCAAACTCCCGTTCAGCACCGTCGAGCTTGGTTCGCAATGCATCGGCGCAGGGAATCGCGGCGAGGTCCACGCTGGCGCCGACGCGCGACGCAGCGAGCACGTGACCGAGATCGCCGGTCAAGCCATCGGAAACATCGAGCGCGGCGGACGCGACACCGCGCAGTGCGACGCCGAGTGCGACGCGCGGTTGCGGTTCGTTCAGGCGTTGCGTCAGCAGCGCGAGCGACTCCGCATCGACGTCCGTGCGGCCTGCGGCCGCGGCAAGCGCCAGCGCGGCATCACCGAGGCGGCCGGACACGTAGACGATGTCGCCGGGGTTCGCGCCGCCACGCGTCAGCGCCGAGCCGGTCGGGAGTTCGCCAATCGCCGTCACCGAAAACGTGCGCGGGCCACGCGTCGTGTCGCCGCCGATCAGTTCGACGTCGTACTCGGCGGCCAGCGCATCGAACCCGCGCATGAAGGCTTCGATCCACACGGCGTCGGGCGCCGGTAGCGCCCCGGCGAGCAGCACGAAGCGCGGCAATGCGCCCATCGCCGCGAGATCGGAGAGATTGACGGCGAGCGTCTTGTGACCGAGCGCCCGCGGATCGCATCCTACGGCGAAATGCCGACCCTCGACGAGCATGTCGACGGTCATCACGTATTCCATCCCGGGTGACGGGGCCAGAACGGCGCCGTCGTCGCCGATACCGATCCGAATGTCGGCGTTCCGCGGTGCGCGCCGGAAATACCGATCGATCAGCTCGAACTCGTTCATCGCTCGGCGCCGCGCATCTCTGCGGCGCGCAGTTCGCCGGCGAGCTTGTCGAGCACGCCGTTCACGAACTTGTAGCCGTCCGTTCCCCCGTAGGACTTGGCGACTTCGACGGCTTCGTCGATGACGACGCGGTACGGTATGTCGAGTCGATGCACGAGTTCCCACGTGCCCATGACGAGCAGCGCACGTTCGATCGGTGCGAGTTCCGCGGGTTTTCGATCGAGCTTCGGTGCGACGGTCTGCAACAATTGATCGTAGCCGCCACTCACGCCGCGCCAAAGCTCGCGGAAGTAATCGCCGTCCGCCTGCACGAATCCGGCACTCGCCATCAGGTTTGCGGCAATCGTGTCATCCGCACTGCCGGCGAGCTGCCGCTCGTAAAGTCCCTGCAGCACGAGTTCACGCGCGCGGCGGCGGGCCGTCACCGGACGCACGTGCCTGCTCGCTCATCCATTGCGGATCCGTCACGCACCGACGTACCGGCACGCGATCCAAGGACCCACTTACCGCTCGTCGATCGCATCGAGCAGATTGGCGAGCTCGAGGGACGCCATCGCGGCATCGAAGCCCTTCTCATCCATCCGTGCGGCGGCCTGCGCGTTGGTGTCGCAGGTGAGAATCCCGTTGCCGATGGGAATGCCGAATTCCAGTTGCACGCTGGAGACGCCGGCCGCCGATTCATTGGCGACGATGTCGAAATG
>JAICVH010000295.1 GCA_025935435.1 Burkholderiales bacterium | reverse complement strand
GCGCGGCGCTTGAGCGCGCCCGGTGCGAGCCACAGCCGGCCGTACCACGCGCGAATACCGTCGCGAGCGGCGGTCTCGGAGCGGCGAAACGGCAATACGCTCTCCGGCCGGAACGCCGGCTTTGTTTCCTCGTACGGGACAAGCTGCGCGGAACCGCAGAACGTGCAGGTCTGCGCCTGCCGTGACGGATCGAGCACCGAGATCGCGTTGCAGCTTTGGCAACGCACCTGGCGTGCATCGGCGCGCCAGCCGCGTGCCGCGTCGGGAATTGCTCGAAGCGCCGTGACGAGGTCGTGTTCGATGATTGCGCCGTCGGCTGCGAGTCGGGCCGGCGATTCGGTGCCGCAGAACGGGCATACGAGCTTGCCCTTGCCGGGATTCCAGACCGCTTCGCCGCCGCAGGCCGGACACGCGAACTTCTCGCGCGCTGCGGCGATCGCCTCGCCGCCCATCACGAGGCCTGGCGGCGTGGACGCGGCGCGCTGCGTTGCGCCGCGCGCCGCGCGGCGGAGCTCACGAATTGATGAATGCGTCGATCGCCGACTTCGGCACACGCCATTGCGTGCCGATGCGTTTGCCCTTGAGATCGCCGGCCTCGAGACTCGCGAGCACATCGGTCTCGGCAACGCCGAGCATTTGCGCCGCCTGCGCGGGACTCATCAGCTCGGGCAGGCCGCCCGCGGGCGCGTTTGCCGGCGGCGCTTCGATGCCCTTCGTCGTCTGCGCCATCAAGCCACCCGACTGGTTCATCATCTGCTGCGCCATCGCCATGCCGACGGCCATCTCGGCGGCGACCCCACCCGCACCCGCGCCGCCCTGCTCCATTCCCTGCGCCATCTGGTACTTGACGTAGTCGTTCAGGTTACCGACGGCGGCCATGCTCGACCGCTTGTCGATCGCCTGCTCGACTTCCGGCGGCACCGACACGTTCTCGAGAATGAAGGACGTCATCGCAAGACCGTACTTGTCGCCGAGGATCGGATTGATGACCGGCAGCAGCGCTTCGCCGAGCTCGGAATAGCGCGCGGCCACGTCGAGTGCGGGTACCTTCGCTTGCGCGAGCGCATCGGAGAACACGCTGACGATCCGCGAGCGCATCGTGTCGTTGAATTCGTCGAGGCGGAAGTGGTTGTCGGTGCCGGCGACTTCCTTCAGGAACTTCGGAACGTCGACGACGCGGAAATCGTACGTGCCGTACGCGCGCAACCGGACGATGCCGAAATCCTGGTCGCGCATCATCACCGGGTTCGCGGTTCCCCACTTGTTGCCGGTGAACAGGCGCGTGACGACGTAATAGACGTCCGCCTTGAACGGGCTTTCGAGACCGTATTTCCATCCCTTGAGATCGGTGAGGATCGGGATGTTGTCGGTCGTCAGCGAGTATTTGCCGGGGCCGAACTTGTCGCCGAACTGGCCGAGGTAGACGAACTGCGCAACCTGCGATTCGCGGACGATCAGTTGCGCGCCGTTCTTGATCTCGCGATCGTCGTCGGGAAACCGGTAGGAGAGCGTGTCACGCGAATCATCGGTCCACTCGATGATGTCGATGAACTGCTTCTTGATGAAATCGAGAATCGCCATCGTTGCCGTCTCCAAGGGTCGGACTCGATTTTTCCGCGTCGGCCCTTCACCAACGTGATGCGTCGAGAAAGTCGAGTCCGACCCTACTTTAGCTCGCTGCCGCCCGCGAAAAGTCGAGTCCGACCCTGCGTGATCGCTACTTGGGCGCCGCCGCCATCTTTTTCGCTTCGGCCTCGGCGTTGGTGATTTCCTTCTCGAGCTGCGGCAGCGGCAACGCACCCGGGATCAGCGTGCCGTCGGCGAAGATCAGCGTCGGCGTCGCATTGATCTTGAGCGAGTTGCCGAGGGCCTGCGTCTTCGCGACCGGGTCGCCGCAGTCGCCCTTGTTCTCGGGCAGCTTGCCCGACGCGAAGAACGTATCCCACGCCTTCACCTTGTCGGGGGCGCACCAGATTTGCTTGGATTTGCGCGCGGCATCGGGATGCAGCTGATCGATCGGGAACAGGAACGTGTAGATCGTGACGTTGTCGAGTCCCTTCAGTTCGTTCTCGAGGCGATGACAGAACGGGCAGTCGGCGTCGGAGAAGATGACGAGCTTGCGCGACCCATCGCCCTTGACGCGCGTGAATGCGAGTTCGTACGGCAGCTTGTCGAGCGCGACCCGGTTCAGGCGGCGCGTGCGCGCGTCGGTCAGGTTCTGCTTGGTGCCCGTGTCGAAAACCGAGCCTACGAATATGTACGCGACCTTCGGATCGGTGTAGATCAGGTTGTCGTCGAGCATCACCTCGTACAGGCCAAGATAGTCGGTCTTCGCGACATGCCGGATGTCGGCGCCGGGGAATTTCTGCTCGAGCACTTTGCGGATCGCTGCCGTCTCGGGCGTCATCACCGGCGTCGCACTCGCGGCCGCCTTGGCAGGCGCCTGCGCGAGCGCCAGCGGCGATCCGGCCGCGGCCACCAGCAGGCCGACAGCCAGCGACATATGGAGCGCGCGGCGCAATCGCCGGCTATTCGTTAGCTGCATGTCATTCTCCAGGAAGCGTTGGTAAGCCTATCGCAGCGCGGACTGCGCCAGCGCGCGCTTGACGATCGGCAGGCGGTCGACCGCCGACAGCCCCACGTTGCGTAACGTCTTCAACCACGGCATGCGCGGACCGAACATGCGCACGAGGCCATCGGTCACCGTGTGCATTGCAAGCACCGGCTCGGCGCGCCGGCGTGCAAAGCGTTCGAGCAGGATGGGCGCGCCCGCATCGCCGACCGGACCGCGCTCGGCGAGCACGCTCGCGAGCGCTTGTGCATCCCCGAAGCCGAGATTAACACCCTGCCCCGCCAGCGGGTGGACGCCGTGGGCGGCATCGCCGACAAGCGCCATCCGGTGGGCGATAGACGTCGGCAGCCGCAGCGACTGCAACGGAAACGCAGCCGGTGGCGTGATCATCCGCAACGCTCCGAGCGCGTTTGCGCCGGCTTCGGCGACGCGCGCAGTGAACGCATCGTGCGACATCGCGAGCAGCTCGTGCGCCTGGGCATCCGGCGCCGACCACACGATCGACATGCGGCGTCCCGGCAACGGCAGCCACGCGAGCACGCCGCCGTCGGTGCGAAACCACTGGCGCGCGCAGCCGTGATGCGCGAGTTCGCAATCGAAATTCGCGACGACTCCCTGCTGGCCATACGATCGCGGCTCGGCAACGATGCCTGCCGCCTGCCGCACCCACGAGTGCAGACCGTCGGCGCCAACGACGAGACTCGCCGTGAAGCGTCGCCCGTCGACGAGCGTCAGCGTGCCTTCGGTGGCCGACCACGCGAGCGATCCGAACTCGGCGTCGGTGACGAGCTCGATCCCAGCGACGTGGATCGCCGGCAACAATGCAGAACGCAACGCGCGCTCTTCGACGATCCACGCGAGCGCGCGTTCACCGAGTTCGTATGCGGAGAAGTTCAGCGTCGCACCCTGATCGCCGACGATGCGCATCGACTCGATGGCGGCGATGCGCTCGCACGACAATGCCTGCCACGCGCCGATGCGCTGCAGGAACGCCGCGCTACCGGGGCTGATCGCGTACACCCGCGTATCCCACAACGCTGGATCGCCGGACGACGGCGGCGCCTGGCGATCGAACAGCGCCACCGTCATGCCGTTTCGCGCGAGCGCCGCAGCGAGCGCGAGCCCGACCAGTCCGGCCCCGGCGATCAGGACGTCGCGACGCTCGATCTGCGCGTTCATGCGTCGAGGTTCTCGATCACGAGCTGCTGGTTCGTGTAGATGCAGATCTCGCCGGCGATCATCAGCGCCCGCTCGAGAATCTCGCGCGCCGACAGCGTCGTGTTGTCCAGCAGCGCCTTCGCCGCCGCCTGCGCGTACGGGCCACCGGAACCAATCGCGACGATGCCGTGCTCGGGTTCGAGCACGTCGCCGGTCCCGGTGACGACGAGCGACGCCGTGCGATCGGCGATCGCCAGCATCGCTTCGAGTCTTCGCAATACGCGATCCGAACGCCAATCCTTGGCGAGTTCCACGGCCGCGCGCGTCAGATGTCCCTGGTGTTTCTCGAGCTTCGCCTCGAACCGCTCGAACAGCGTGAACGCATCGGCGGTCGCACCGGCGAAACCGGCCAGCACCCGGTCGTGATAGAGGCGCCGCACCTTG
>JAICVH010000366.1 GCA_025935435.1 Burkholderiales bacterium | reverse complement strand
GTCGGCGACCGTGCAAAGATGAATGTTCGGCGTGTCGTACCACTGGTATGGGAGCGACTGCGACACCGGCATGCGGCCGCGCAGGATCTGCACGCGATGCGACCAGTGTCCGAAGTTCGGAAACGTGACGATCGCCTCGCGTCCGACCCGCAGCATTTCGGCGACGATCGCCTCGATGCGCCGCATCGCCTGCAGCGTCTGCGAAAGGATGACGACATCGAACGCCGCATCGTCGAATCCGGCGAGCCCACGCTCGAGGTCATTCTGCAGCACGTTGACGCCGTTGCGAACACTCGCCAGCACACCGGCGTCCGCGATTTCGATGCCGTAGCCGGCCGCGTTGCGCTCGGCGCCGAGGTAACGCAGAAGCGCACCGTCGCCACAGCCGAGGTCGAGCACGCGCGCGTTGCGGTCGACCCATCGGACGATCGTGTCGTAGTCCGCGCGTGCGACGCCGTTCGGCGCGGTTGCCGGTGCAATGACGTGCCGGTTTGACGGAAGCGTCGTCACGTTGCGTCCGGATTACCCTTGCGACTCCGACGCCCGGAGACCCGAGGCGATCCGCTCGAACCACGCGCGCACGACGCCGTGGTACTGCGCATTGTCGAGCAGGAACGCGTCGTGGCCGTGCGGCGCCGCGATCTCGGCGTAAGAGACATCGCGTTGCTGCCGCACCAGCGCCTTCACGATTTCGCGCGACCGCGACGCGGGAAAGCGCCAATCGGTCGTGAACGAGATGACGAGGAACCGACAGGTGGCGGGGGAGAGTGCCCGCGCGAGATCGCCATCCGTGCGCGTCGCCGGATCGAAATAGTCGAGCGCCTTCGTGATGCGTAGATACGTGTTGGCGTCGTAGTACTCCGCGAATTTCTCCCCCTGGTAGCGCAGGTACGACTCGATCTGGAACTCGGGCGCGAACGAGAACTTGAGCCCGTCGCGGAGCTGCCGCCCGAACTTCGCTTCCATCTGCTCGTCGGACAGGTACGTGATGTGTCCGATCATTCTCGCCACGCGCAGTCCGCGCCGCGGCTTGACGCCGTGCGCTTCGAAGTTCCCGCCGTGGAATTCCGGATCGGTGAGAATCGCCTGCCGCGCGATCTCGTTGAACGCGATGTTTTCCGCCGAAAGGTTTGGCGCAGCCGCAATCACCAGCGCGTTGCGAATGCGCTGCGGGTAACGAATCGCCCAGTCCAGCGCCTGCATTCCGCCGAGGCTGCCGCCCATCACCGCCGCCCATTGCGCAATGCCCAGGCGATCGGCGAGTTGCGCCTGCGCATCGACCCAGTCTTCGACGGTGACGATCGGAAACTCGCTGCCCCACGCAGCACCCGTCGCGGGGTTGATCGAAACGGGTCCGGTGCTGCCGAAGCAACTGCCGAGGTTGTTGACGCCCACGACGAAGAAGCGATCGGTGTCGAGCGGCTTGCCCGGTCCGACCATGTTGTCCCACCAGCCGAGGTTGTCGGGGTCGTCCGCGTACCAGCCGGCCACGTGATGCGACGCGTTCAGCGCATGGCAGACGAGGACCGCATTGGAGCGCGCGTCGTCGAGCGCGCCGTAGGTTTCGTAGGCGAGGTCGTACTCGGGCAACGCGCGCCCGCAAGCGAGCGTCAACGGCGCGTCGAAATGCGCGATTTGCGGCGTGACGCAACCGACGGAGCGACCGATCGGCGCGTCGTGTGACGCGCCGCCGGTCGTGGCGGAAAACGATGGCATTCCCGGCTGTTCGAATCCCGGCCAGCGCGGCGGCCTGTCGCGTCATCCACGGACAACGCGGCCGCAAGGCTCGATCGAATGGGCCGGATATCGCGCGTACTGCTCCGCTTTAGCCGTATTTTCGCCTTCGATCGGCGCGCGCCCGCAAGCTGGCTCAAATCGGCGCGTACAACATTCTAGCCGGAAACGGTGGAGACGCTCGCTTCCGACGTGGGTCGTGCGCGAGGCAGCCCGGGCATCGTAAAGGCGATTGCGTCGAGCGCCGACGCGAGTTCGCGACGTTGCTCCGCCGACAACGCGACGAGCGGCGGACGCAGTGTTGCCCACGCCTCGTCGCCGGATGCCTGCGCGACGGCTCCCTTCAGCGCGGCGATGACGTGGAAGCGCTGGAACACGGCTCGCACGCGATCGAGCGCCGCCTGCCGTTCGTTCGCGTCGGGTGCTTCGAAGCTGCGCGCGAGTGCTGCGATCGCCGCGGGATTCACGTTGGCGGTCGCACTGATGCAACCGGCGCCCCCGCCGCGCAGCGTTGCGAGCAGGAAAGTCTCGCTGCCGGAAAACACGGCGAACCCTTGCGGCGCGAAACGCTCGAGCATCGCACGCGTGTTGCCGAAATCACCCGAGCTGTCCTTGATGCCGGCCACCGTGCGGGGATAACGGGCGAGCAGCCGCTCGATCAGTCCGAGGCTGATCGGCACCTGCGAGACGGGCGGGATGTGATAGAGGTAAATCCGCAGGCGATCATCGCCAACGCGTTCGATCACCTCGGCGAAGGCGCGGAACAATCCGTCGTCCGACACGCCCTTGTAGTAAAAGGGCGGCAGCATCAACACACCGCCGCAACCGGCCTGCACGGCGCGACGCGTCAACGCCACGGTGTCGGGAAACGCGCAGCAACCGGTGCCCGGCATCATCCGCGACGGGGGAATGCCGGCTTCGATCAATGCGTCGATCAACGCGAGCTTTTCGGGCACCGTCAGCGAATTGGCTTCCGAATTCGTCCCGAAGACGGCGAGCCCGACATCCTGCGCCAGCAGCCAGCGGCAATGCGCAATCAGCCGCGCCGGATCGGGTCGCAGATCGGGAGAGAAGGGCGTGATCACGGGCGCGAGTACGCCGCGCATCGGAGCAGTCTGGGTCATGGAGTCCTCGATCAGGGGCGAAACGATGTCCCATGGCAAACACGAGTGCCATCGGCCGCGACGAGCAGGTAGTCGACGCGCTGTTGCGCGAGAAAACGTTCGGCGTCCGCGGCGGCGAGCATCGCAATGGTCGCATAGCTGCCGGCGAGCGTCGCCAGTGGTGCAACCACGCTTGCCGACTGCCAGTGGGCGACCGGTACGCCGGTACGCGCATCGAGCAGATGACAATAGCGACGGCCGCCGCTTTCGAAATAGCGCTCGTAGTCGCCGCTCGTTGCCACGGCACCTTCGCACAGCGCGACGCTCCCCACGACCGCCTCCGCGCGGCGCGGATGCCGAATGCCGATCCGCCACGACGCGCCATCGGGTTGCGCCCCAATGACGCGCACGTCACCGGCAAGGTTCACAAAACCGTGCCGGATGCCATGGTCGATGCAAATGGCCGCCGCGCGGTCTGCCGCATATTCCTTGCCGATGCCGCCGAAGTCGAGCTGCATGCCCGCCGTGGGCAAACGCACGCTGTGTTCGGTCCATTCGACGCGCGTCCAGCCGACGAGCTCGAGTGCGGCCGCGATCTCGTCGTCGGTCGGCACCAACGGTGGCCGTCGGCCAAAGTCCCAGGCGCGGCGCAACGCACCCGACGTCAGGTCGAAGCGGCCTTCGCTCAGTGCGTGACAATGGTCGGCGTAACGAAGCAGTGCTGCGGTTGCGGCGTCGATCGGCACCGGCGCACCACCCGCGGCGCGATTGATCGCCGCGGTCACGCTGT
>JAICVH010000201.1 GCA_025935435.1 Burkholderiales bacterium | reverse complement strand
CTGCTCGCCGCGGCGCGGGATGCGGGCGTGCCGGTCGCGTTCACGCTCGGTGGCGGCGGCAAGCCCGAGGACCTGCCCAAGGACCTCGCCCCGCTTTCGAACGAGCCGGTTGCGCTCGCCGGTGTCGACAAGTTCGTCGGCACCGAGCTCGAGTCGTTCCTGAAAAGCCATAACGTGAAGACGGTGATCGTCGTCGGCGCCGCGGCGCACGGCGCGGTCCTGTACACGGCGAGCGGTGCGATCGCGCGCAAGCTGCAGGTCGTCCTTCCGGTCGACGGGATGTCGGCCGATACGCCGTATGCCGAGCAGTACACGGCATGGCATCTGGTGAACGCGCCGACCTTCGGCAACGCGGTCACGCTGACGACGCTCGCCGACGTGAAGTTCTAAAGCCGCGCGCCGCCCGTCCCGCGCCCTTTCGCGACGCACCGGATTCCTCTAAGCTCACGGCCCGTAGCACGGACCCCATGGGAGAGGAGGCAGCATGAAACGACGCGATTTCGTGAAGCTTTGCGGTTCGTCGCTGGCCGTCGCGGCGGCTGGTGTGCCAGGCATGAGCAGCGCGCAGGACAAGATGGTGTGGAAGGCGTCGGACGTGCATCCGCTTGGTTATCCGACCGTTGAGGCGGTGCAGCGGATGGGCAAGAAGCTCGAGGGCGCGACCAACGGCCGCATCTCGATCCAGATGTTCCCGTCGATGCAGCTCGGCGGCGAGAAGGAGATGATCGAGCAGGCGCAGGTTGGCGCGCTGCAGATCGCCCGCATTTCCGTCGGGGCGATGGGGCCGGTCGTCGACGACCTGAATGTGTTCAACCTGCCGTTCATCTTCCGCGACGAAGCGCACATGCGCAAGGTGATCGACGGGCCGATCGGCCAGGACCTGCTCGATCGGATTTCCAACGCGCCGACGTCGCGGCTGATCGTGCTCGGCTGGATGGACGCGGGGACGCGCAACGTCTATTCCGACAAGCCGGTGACGAAGCCCGCCGATCTGAAGGGCATGAAGATCCGCACGATGGGTAACCCGATCTTCGTCGAGACGATGAACGCGATGGGCGGCAACGGCGTCGCGATGGGCTTCAACGAGCTCTACCAGGCACTGCAAACCGGCGTCGTCGACGGCGCGGAGAACAACGAGCCGACGGTGCTCGCGCAGAACCACTACCAGGTGAAGAAGGTGTACAGCCTTACCGGTCACCTGATCATCCCCGAGATCTTCGTGTTCTCGAGGCGCACGTGGGACACGCTGTCGAAGGACGACCAGGCGATGCTCAAGAAATTCTCGCGCGAGGCGCAAATGGAGCAGCGCCAGTTGTGGGACGCGATGGTTCGCGACGCCGAGACCAAGCTCAAGGGCCATGGCGTGCAATTCGTCAAGGCCGACAAGGAAGCGTTCTACAAGGCGACGCAGTCCATCCGCGACAAGTACGGCTCCAAGTACGCAACGTTGCTGAAGCGCATCCAGGAAACCGCGTAGTTCGTAGCCGCGAAGGCGCCGGGCCCGCACGGACCCGGCGCCTTTGCCTGTCCGCACAACTCAAACCGGGGGTCCGATGACCGGCGCCGGCAGGCAGCATTACCGGCAGGCGATGGAGTGGCTGTACGTCGCGTGCATCGTTTTGTCCGGCACCGCGCTCGTCGTCATCACGCTGATCATTCCGCTCGGCGTGTTCATGCGCTACGTGCTGAACGCGCCGCTGTCATGGCCCGAGCCCGCGTCGGTCGTGATGATGGTGATGTTCTCGTTTCTCGGCGGCGCGGCCGTCTACCGCGCGAACGTCCACGTCGCGGTCGAAGCGCTGCTGAACGCGGTCGCGCCGAAGACGCGACGTGCGATGCGCTGGGCGATCGATGCCTGCATGGCGGCGACGGCGCTGTTCATGCTCGCGTACGGCATCAACCTGTGCATGATCACGCGCTTCCAGACGATGGCGGAATTCCCGGTGCTGTCGCAGGCAATCGTCTACCTGCCGATTCCGCTCGCCGGCCTGTTGACGCTGCTGTTCATCGTGGAAAAGGTGTGGCTCGGCGAAGCGCCGAAGACGTCGTACATGTTCCATGACCAGGCGGCGGAGCTCGAGTAGCGATGGACATTCTGGTGCTGCTCGGCTCGTTCGCGCTGCTTTGCGCGCTGGGACTGCCCGTCGCGTACGCGCTGGGATTGTCGGCGCTCGTCGCAGCCATCTACGTCGACATCCCGCTCGAAGCGGTGATGCTGAAAATTTCGGATGGCACCGACGACTTCGCGCTGCTGGCGATCCCCTTTTTCGTGCTGGCAGGCGGCATCATGGCGGAAGGCGGCATGGCGACGCGTCTCGTCAATCTCGCCAAGGTGTTCGTCGGTTTCATCCGCGGCGGACTTGCGATCGTCAATGTGCTGGCGAGCACGCTGTTCGGCTGCATCTCCGGCTCGTCGGTCGCCGATACGGCGTCGATCGGCTCGGTGATGATTCCGCAGATGATCAAGGCCGGCTATCCGCGCATCTTCGCGACCAACGTGACGATCTGCGGTTCGGTGCAGGCGCTGATGATCCCGCCGTCGCACAACGCGGTGATCTATTCGATCGCCGCCGGCGGTACCGTGTCGGTTGCGCACCTGTTTCTCGCCGGGATCCTGCCCGGTGCGCTGTTCGGCGCTTGTCTGATCGGGCTCGTCATCTGGACCGCGCATCGACGCCAGCTGCCGGTGTCGGAACCGGTGCCGCTGCGCGAAGTGCCGAAGATCGTCCGGGACGCACTGTGGGGCCTCGTGACGGTCGTGATCATCATGGGCGGCATCCTCTCGGGCGTGTTCACGCCGACCGAATCGGCGGCCGTCGCATGCGTGTACGCGTTCCTGGTGACGTTCCTCGTCTATCGGGATTACCAGTGGCGCGAATTGCCGCGCCTCGTGCACCGCGTGGTCAAGACCGTCGCGATGGTGATGATGCTGATCGGCTTCTCGGTGTCGTTCGGCTACATGATGGCGATCATGCAGATTCCGGCGAAGGTCACGTACTTCTTCCTCAGCATCTCCGAGAACAAGTACGTGTTCCTGCTGCTCGCGAACATCCTGCTGCTGCTGCTCGGCACGTTCATGGATCTTGCACCGATGCTGCTGATCTGCACGCCGATCTTCATGCCGGTGATCCTGAAGCTCGGCATCGATCCCGTGCATTTCGGGATGGTCATGATCCTGAACCTCGGCATCGGCCTGATCACGCCGCCGGTAGGGCCGACGCTGTTCGTCGGCTGCGCGATCGGCAAGGTCACGATGGAGCAGGTGTCGAAGGAGCTGTGGCCGTTCTATGGCGCGATGTGCCTCGCGCTTCTGCTCGTCACCTACATTCCCGCACTGTCGCTGTGGCTGCCGGGTTTGATGAAGTAGCGCACGTCGCGGCGAGCAGGCGGTGAACGCACCGTGACTGCGCAACGGGGCAGGCGCCCCGTCCACCGCGCAGCCCCTGTGGGTCATCCGGATCGCGCGCCCTACGTCGTCGGCTTTTATCTGGTGCCGCAGTTTCCGATGATGGCATTCGCATCCGCAATCGAGCCGCTGCGCGCCGCCAATCGCCTGCGCGGCGAAAGGCTCTTCGACTGGCGACTCTATTCGCGCGATGCTGCACCGGTGCGCGCGAGCAATGGCCTCGACATCGCCGTGCATGCGGCGCCCGATGATGGCGCCCGCATCGATCTGTTGCTGGTGTGCGCGGGTACGCGTGAACCGGCGATCGGCGACGCGGCCGCAGGCAAGTGGCTGCGTGCACTCGTCCGTCGCAACGTCGCCGTCGGGGGTATCAGTCTCGGCGCGTACGTGCTGGCGCGAGCCGGGCTGCTCGACGGCCGACGGTGCGCGCTGCACTGGGAGAGCCTCGCCGCCTTCGCCGAGCAATTTCCGCGAATCCGCACGACATCCGACCTTTTCGTCGTCGATGGCGACCGGCGGACCTGCTCGGGCGGAACCGCCGCGCTGGACATGATGCTGCATCTGATCACCGAGCGCGACGGTCGCGCGCTCGCCAACGACGTCTCCGAGCAGTTCATTCATCCGCGCATCCGCAGCATGCAGGATCCGCAACGGATGGCCGTGCAGACTCGCCTGGGCATTGCGAACGACAAGCTGATCGCGGCCATCGCGTTCATGGAAACGGCGCACGACGAACCGCGGCCCGTGCGTGAAATCGCCGCGCGCGTCAGGCTGTCACCGCGTCAGCTCGAGCGGCTGTTTGCGAAATATCTTGCCGCGAGCCCGAGCCAACACTACCTGAAGCTCCGTCTCGACCGCGCGCGCACGATGCTGCTGCAAACGACTCGGCCGATCCTGGACATCGCCGTCGCATGCGGATTCGCCTCGGCGTCGCACTTCAGCCGGTGCTACCGGACCGTGTACGGGCGCCGGCCGAGCGACGAACGTCACAGCTTGTCGGCGTAGTCCTTCTGGATCTTCGGAATTCGCTCGTGCGAGCCGAGGAACGCGTGCTTCGACATGTCGGGCGAGTACTTGCTGGCCGGCGGCTGTTTGCCGACCGCCTCGGCCAGTGCACGGATGTGATGCGGGCCCGCACCGCAACAGACGCCGAGATAACGGATGTCCATCGCGGCCGCCTGGCGACCGAAGTCGGCGATCTCGAAGCGATTGCAGGTGAACGGGTCGAGCGCAACGGGAAACGGCCGCCCACCCGGCGTATCGTGCCAGTGCGAATCGCGCAACGACTGGAACGACGGTTCGCGCTCGCTCGTACGGAAGGGAACGGGCAGCGCAGCGACGTGCGTCGTGACCTTCGCGCGAATGTCGCGCAACAGCGGCATCATCGTCGCCGGGCCGCGAATGCAATTCAAGCCGACGACGTCGGCGCCCGCGTCCGCCAGACGCTTGCAGGCATCGGCAACGTTCCAGTTCTCGCGAGTCACGTCGGCCTGGTGGATCGCGAGCGTAATCACGGCCGCCTGCCGTGCGCGTTTGATCACGTCGAGCGCAATCAGCGCCTCCTCGGCGTAGCTGAACGTCTCGCCGATGACGAAATCGACACCGGCGTCGACGGCCCAGCCGACCTGCTCCTCGAACATCGCGCGCACTGCGCGGTGCGTCGACGCATCGGCGGGATCGTACACATTGGTGTTGCAGATGTCGCCGGCGAACAACGCACCGGTTTCGGCGGCGACCGCACGTGCGAGCTCGAGTGCGCGCCGGTTGATCGGTTCGAGATCGCCTTCGCGGCCGATGACGCGCAGCTTCTCGCGATGGGCATAGTAAGTGAGCGCCTCGACGACGTCCGAGCCGGCGTGGACGAAATCGCGGTGAAGCTGCGTAACGACCTCGGGGTGCTCGAGGACCACTTCGGGCACGAACGCGCCCGCCTGCAGGGAGCCGCGCCGTTCGAGTTCGAAGACGTAGCCTTCGGCGCAGATGACGGGGCCTGCATCGAGGCGCTGCGAAAGCGTGGTGCGTTGGGATGTCGTCATGACCTTGGTCCGGTGATCCCGG
>JAICVH010000673.1 GCA_025935435.1 Burkholderiales bacterium | reverse complement strand
TGCAGATCCTGTTCGAGCGCAATTCCGCAATGCGTGACTTCATCGATATCGGCGTCCGCGAGCGCACGCTCGAGCGCGCGTCGATTCCTTGCCACCGTCTGGCCGAAGCCGCCGATGCCGAGCGATCGCTTGATGCGCACCGGTCCATGTGCAAGCAGCGTGATGCCGGCGCGTAGCGCGTCGTCGACATCGAAAGCCGTAAAGCCCCGGAGCACGACGTCGCGCACGGCATCGACGAAGGCAATCGACCAGCCTTCGGGAGCACGCGCGTCCGCGTCGACGAGGCCGTGGCTGATCGTTTTGGTCGCAACGAATGCGTGGGGTGCGACCCCGCCAAACAGGTCGTCTTCGTCATCGATGCCCAGGGTGCGAACGAGTTCGTTTCCGATCAGCGTGTTCGTGGGTACGTAATAGCGGGGCGCGACGATCGGCACATGCGGATCGAAGTCGCCGGCGAAGTGGAAGCCCTTGAGACTGGCGATGCGCCGCGCGATCGCCGTGCAGGTCGCGTGGTCGTGCGCGGAACGGCCACTCGAGGCGCCGTGATACACGAGCAAGTCCCCGGCACGCAATGCCGGATGCAGGGCGGTCACGGGCGGGTGCGGATGAGTAGCGCTCGCGTGTGCGGACGGATCAGGCGTCATGATGGCTTTCGCTCACCGCCGGTCGCCCGATCGCGCCCGCGTCAGCGTTACGCACGCGAGCCCGTCGAGCCAGCCATTAGACCGGATAACGCGCAATAGATTGTTCACCGGACGCTTGTCGTGTTGATGCACCGTGCAACAGTTTCGTCTCAACTCTGACCCTAGCGCGCGCAAACGCGGCCTAAACGCCAAGCTGTTCCTCAGTCCTGACCGCTTCGCAGCGAGTTCGCCTCGGGCGCCTGCTGCAACTGGCGCGTTCCGTATTCGAGCTAGTCCAGGGCGCCGCGGACGACACGCGCATACTGCGTACCCTTTGGTGTCAGCTTGACGCCGCGGAGACTCCGCTCGAAGAGGACGACCCCCAGCCAGGCTTCGAGCGCCGCCACGTGCCGGCTAAAGGCGCCCTGCGTGACGGCGAGCTCGGCGGCCGCGTGCGTGAAGCTCGCGTTGCGCGAAGCAGCTTCGAACGCGCGTAACGCAGTGAGCGGCGGCAGGCGGCGAGGCATACTGGCAATGACATTTACTCATGGTCAGTATGAGGAAAATGTCATTCCGGATCAACTTGGTGCCGTTAGTATCTGACAAAAGCGCCGGGCACGCGGCGCTTTGTCGGGCCCCTCAAGTCCGACGATTGCTGAACCCTTCGTGCTCATGACCGCATCCGGTATCGTCTTGCACTGATCGCAACAACACCTTCTCCGCGTTTAAATCCGATGGCAATCGTTGCATGACATTGACGAGCGGCGCATGAAGCGAACGTCGTTGCGCGATGCAATGCGTGCCGAGCGGCCGCTCGTCACGCCGCTCGCACACGACGCGTTGTCAGCGCGGCTGATCGAGCGCGCCGGATTTCGCGCCTTCGCGGTCGGCGGCTCGGCGCTGCTTGCGGCGCGCTTCGCGTTGCCGGACATCGGCCTCGCGGCGCTGGGTGAAATGACCGACGGCATCCGCGATATTGCAGCGGCCACTCGTGTGCCTTTTCTCGCGGACGGCGACGATGGTTATGGCGACGTGAAGAGCGTCGTGCGTACCGTCCACGCCTATGAACGATTGGGCGTCGGCGGCATCCTGATTGAGGATCAGCGGCGCGAGCGCAAGCAACCGCGCGCCGAAGCGGCGAAAGGTGTGTCGGAGCGCGGTGAAATTGCGACGAAACTGCGTGCGGCGCTCGCAGCGCGCCAGGATCCCGACACCATGATCATCGGCCGCACCGATGCGTACGGAGCACTTGGGCTCGATGAAGCGCTCGCACGCGCCGA
>JAICVH010000338.1 GCA_025935435.1 Burkholderiales bacterium | reverse complement strand
GGGCGCTCGCTGGCCGCGTGCCACTCATCGGCTTTGCGGGCAGCCCGTTCACGCTCGCCTGCTACATGATCGAAGGACGCGGCAGCGACGATTTCGCGAGCGTTCGCCGGATGGCGTATGCGCGGCCGGACCTGCTCGAGCACCTCGTCACCGTCAACGCCGAATCGGTCGCAGCGTACGTCCGTGAACAGATCGTCGCCGGTGTCGACGCGATCATGCTGTTCGATACGTGGGGTGGCCTCTTGCCGGCGGCTGAATACCGGCGCTTCTCGCTCGCGCCGATGCGGGCAATCCTGCGTGCGCTGCCCCCGGAAGTGCCGACGATCGTGTTCACGCGCAACGGGGGGCATTCACTGGCGGCGCTCGTCGACTGTGGCGCGGCGTGTGTGGGCCTCGACTGGACCGTGGATCTCGCCGCCGCGCGACGAACGCACGGGGCCCATGTCGCGTTCCAGGGGAATCTCGATCCGCTGGCGTTGCTGACCGATCCGGAAACCGTTCAGCGCATGGTGAATGCGGTCGTTGACGCGGCCGGGGACGCTCCTGGCTATGTGTTCAACCTCGGCCACGGAATCCTGCCGTCCACGCCACCTGAACACGTCGGTGTGCTGGTCGAAACGGTACACGCGGCGCACGTCGCGCGCACGTGACGGATCCACGACACTCGCGCAGGATTTTGATTGCCGGGACTTGACAAAAGGCGCGAACGAGGGCTCGTCGCGGCAGTTATGCACACGACTCGTCCGCTTGTCCTACAACTTTCGATGTGACGAAATTTGCGCGAATCGCTTCGTTCAAGCCACTGAATAGACGCCGTAATTTTCAGCCGGTCGCAACAGTGCAACATTCGCGCCATGTTTTCGTGGCTGCGCCAGCCCGTCGCGACGCTCACTTACGCACAACATTATCCACAGTTCGGTGTGGAAAATCTTACCGGATCTGCGACGAATTAGCCCTTTGTCCTCCAATGTTGAAGTGCTGCGTTAAGTGCACGGTAAGCACGCGTCGGTGTCGGCGCGCTACAGGCTGATCGAGCGCCTTCTGGATCATGTCGATTGCGCGCGTCGCTATGCCCGTCGCGACGTGGCAACTGTTCGATTACTGGATCCCGGACGGCCTCGCCGTGCACCCCGGCGATGCGGTGCACGCCCGCCTTGGACGGCGGTCGCATACGGGTGTCGTCGTCGGAGTCGACGCGTCCACCGCGTTCCTCGACCGGCTCCAACCGATCGACGCGGTTGTGACGGCACAGCGCCTCCCCGACGATGTGATGGAACTGGCCGCGTTCGTCGGTGCGTATTACCAGGCGCCACCCGGCATGGCGCATGCGCTCGTGGCGCCACCTTCCGCGCGCGTTCGCAAACGCCTGCGCGAGCCGCCGCGAAGCGACGCTGACGACGCAGGTACGCCGCCGCTGAATCGCGCGCAGACGCTCGCAGTGACGGCGATCGTCGCATCGCATGCGAGCTTCGCACCGCTACTGCTGCATGGCGTCACCGGCAGCGGCAAGACGGCCGTGTATCTCGCTGCGGCCGCGCAATGCATCGCCGCGGGTTGCCAGGTGCTGATCCTCGTCCCGGAGATCAATCTGACGCCGCAATTCGAGCACCGCGTGCAAGCCGCGCTGCCCGGTGTGCGCACGGTGACGCTGCACAGTCGCCTTGCGGCCGGCGCGCGCCGCGAACACTGGGACGCCGCCGCCAACGGAACCGCGCAGGTCGTCCTTTGCACACGCCTCGGCGTGTTCCTGCCATTGCCACGCCTCGGACTCGTCGTCGTCGACGAGGAGCACGACGACTCGTACAAGCAGCAGGATGGCGTGCGCTATCACGCGCGCGACCTCGCGCTGTGGCGCGCGCGCCGACGCAACGTGCCGATCGTCCTCGGCAGCGCGACGCCGTCGCTCGAAACCTGGGCGCACGCACGCGCCGGACGCTATCGACTGCTGTCGCTCGGCGAGCGCGCGGATCCCCGCGCGCGCATTCCTGCCATTCACTTTGCGCCCGCACGCGGGCAAGACGTCCGTGACGCGCTATCGCCGACGTTGCGCGACGCATTGGCGCGCACGCTCGCGGTACGCGAGCAGGCGCTGCTGTTCATCAATCGGCGCGGTTATGCGCCATCACTCAAGTGCGCCGCCTGCGCCTGGCAGTCCGAGTGTCCGCGCTGTTCGGCGCGCCTCGTCCTGCATCGCGCACCCGATCGCCTGCGCTGCCATCATTGCGCCCACACGGTGCGGCCGCCGCGGGCCTGTCCCGAATGCGGCAACGTGGACCTGCTGCCGGCGGGCTTCGGCACGCAGCGACTCGAGCAGGCGATCCGGACGGCGTTTCCAAACGCACGCGTGCTGCGCGTCGACCGCGATACGACACGCAGCAAGAATGCGTTCGCCGCGATGCGCGAGCAAGTCGACGCGCACGACGTCGATATCCTGGTCGGCACGCAAATGCTCGCCAAGGGACACGATTTCCCGCGTCTCACGCTCGTGGGTGTACTCGGTGCCGACAACGCGCTCTACAGCGCGGATTTCCGCGCGACCGAGCGGCTCGTCGCGCTGCTCACGCAGGTTGCCGGCCGCGCCGGCCGTGCCGAGTTGCCTGGCAGCGTCATCGTGCAAACGGATTTCCAGACGCACGCCGCCTATCGGGCGCTGGCATCGCACGATTACGCCGGCTTTGCAGACCAGCTGCTCGCCGAGCGCCGTGCCGCCGAGCTGCCGCCGGCGTCGCGGATCGCCTTGCTCGTGGCAGAGGCACATGCGCGAACCGATGTCGATCGCTTCCTCGACGACGCGGTCACGCAGGCACGCGCACTGCTCGCAACCGATCGCGCGGTGCAGGTGTTCCCGCCAGTCCCGCCGGCGCTCGCGCGGCGCATCGGATTCGAGCGCGGGCAGGTGCTCGTGCAAAGTGCGCGGCGCGCGCCGCTGCAGGCGTTCCTGCCGCGCTGGCGGGAAGCGCTCGCCACGCTCAGCGGCACGCGCGTGCGCTGGTCGATCGATGTCGATCCGACGGCGTTCTGACCTGCGGTCAGGGCGCCGAGCGCGCGCTGCACGCTCGCTATAATCAGCGGCTTATGCCCGCCGAACGTGACCGCGACACCGCGGTCGTCGATCCGAAACAGGCCATCGAGTCGGCCGTGGCCCGCATCCTCGCCGAGGAGCTTCCGGAAGTCGCATCCAAACAGGTCGTCGTCGAGCGGCCGCGCGATGCCGCGCACGGCGATTACGCAACGAACGTCGCGTTGGTGCTCGCGAAGCAGGCGCGCCGCAATCCGCGCGAACTTGCTACGTCGATCGCCTCTCGGCTGGCCGCCGAATTGCCCGACGTCCTCGGTGCGTGCGACGTCGCGGGCCCGGGGTTCATCAACCTGCGGCTCAAGCCCGTGGCGCGACAATCCGTGGTCGGACGCGTGTTGCGCGAAGGCGCGCGCTACGGACGCGGCACCGGTCGCGCCGGCGAACACGTGATCGTCGAATTCGTGTCCGCCAATCCAACGGGACCGCTGCACGTCGGCCATGGCCGGCAGGCCGCGCTGGGGGACGCGATCGCAGCGCTGCTCGAAGCGCAGGGTGCAGAGGTCACGCGGGAGTTCTATTACAACGACGCCGGTCAGCAGATCCAGAACCTTGCGCTGTCGGTGCGGGCGCGGGCGCACGAAATCCTCGGCGAATCGGGCGCGTTTCCGGAAGACGGCTATCGCGGCGAATACATCCGCGAGCTTGCACAACGCTACCTCGACGAGGTGGGTCACGACTTGTCCGACGTGGAGGCGATCCGGCGCTTCGCGGTCGCCGAGTTGCGCAAGGAGCAGGACCGCGATCTGCAGGCGTTCGG
>JAICVH010000231.1 GCA_025935435.1 Burkholderiales bacterium | reverse complement strand
GCACGTCCGAGCTTGCGCGTTTCGGGTCGACCGCCTGCAAGGCGCAATATCGATGTGGCGATTGCCTCGAGCCGTTCGATTACTTCAAGCCGCACTAGCACCTGTTTAACGCCATGGACGCACACGCGCGCCCGACGCTCCGGCGTGTGATCACATGAGCAAGTTCCATGCGCTGCCGGTCGCGAAGGTCGAGCGCGAGACGCGCGACGCGATCGCCATCACGTTCGATGTCCCGCCCGCGCTGCGCGAGGCATTCCGGTTCGAACCTGGGCAGCACCTGACGCTGCGCACGCGAGTGGGCGGTGACGACGTCCGGCGTTCGTACTCGATTTGCGCACCGGCGGGCGGACCGTTGCGGATCGCCGTCAAGCGAACACCCGGCGGCGTGTTTTCGACATGGGCGAACGATGCGCTGCGCGAAGGCGTCGCACTCGACGTCATGCCACCGATGGGTCATTTCAACGTGGCCATCGATGCGCAGGCGTCGCGGCACTATCTCGGTGTGGCCGCAGGCAGCGGCATCACGCCGCTCATGTCGATCGTCTCGTCGGCGCTGGTCGGGGAGCCCCGGTCGCGGTTCACGCTGATCTACGGCAACCGCGCGTCGGCCACGGTGATGTTTCGCGACGACCTCGCCGCATTGAAGGACCGTTACCTCGATCGCTTCAATCTCGTGCACGTGCTGTCGCGCGAACCGCAGGATATCGAACTTCTGCACGGACGGATCGACCGTGCGAAGGCCGATGCGCTGTTCGAGCGCTGGGTGCCGATCGGCGACGTCGATTACGCCTTCGTCTGTGGCCCGGAAGGCATGATGCACGTGGTCCGCGAGTCGCTGCTCGCCCACGGGATGCCGGCCGACCGCATCAAGATCGAGCGGTTTGCGGCGAGCATTCCGAAACACACGCACGTCCCGCGGCCTTTGCCGCAGGCGGCGCACACCGAATGCGAAGTGCATGTCGTCATCGACGGCTCGCAGCGAATGTTCCTGCTGGAGAAGGGCGTCGAGAACATCATCGACGCGGGATTGCGCAACGGCATCGAGCTGCCGTTCTCATGCAAGGGTGGCGTGTGCTCGACGTGCCGATGCAAGCTGGTCGAGGGCGAAGTCGATATGGATGTCAATTTCGCGCTCGAGGACTACGAAGTCGCGCGCGGCTTCATCCTCGCCTGCCAGAGTTACCCGGTCACCGATCGCGTCACCGTCGACTTCGATCAGACGGGCACCGGTTAGCAGTACAAGCGCGCTCGGACTTCGATCCGTGCCGGCATCGAACCGGCTGCGCTTTGCGTGCTAGAGTAACCGCTGCAACGAACGCACGAAGGCCCCACCGTGTCGCACCCCTTTTTCGAACGTCATCGAGCCACGCTCGATCGCGCTGTCGAGGCGATTGGCAGCCGCGGTTACTGGACGCCATTCCCCGAATCGCCGAGCCCCAAGGTGTACGGCGAAGGTGCAGCGGAAACCGGGCGGCATTGTTTCGACGCGCTGCTCAATCAGCGCTTTCCACTGACCCAGCCAGCGACCGTCGGGCAGGTGGGCAATGAACGGTCTCCTTACGGAATGAAGCTCGGCGTGACGTATCCCAAACCGGACATCGACGGACTGATGACCGCGATCGAAGCGGCACAGTCGAATTGGCGAAAGGCCGGACCGGAAGCCTGGGTCGGCGTCAGCCTCGAGATCCTCGATCGCATCAACAAGTCGAGCTTCGAAATCGCGAACGCGATCATGCACACCACCGGCCAGGCGTTCGTCATGTCGTTCCAGGCCGGTGGACCGCATGCGCAGGATCGCGGCCTCGAAGCGGTCGCGTACGCGTGGGATCAGATGCGGCGCGTGCCCGCGCAGGCGACGTGGGAAAAACCGCAGGGCAAGAGCGATCCCGTGCGCATGGAAAAGCGCTTTCGCATCGTGCCGCGCGGCGTTGCACTCGTCATCGGCTGCAGCACGTTTCCGACGTGGAACGCGTATCCCGGCCTATTCGCGAGCCTCGCTACCGGCAATGCCGTTGTCGTCAAGCCGCATCCCAACGCAATCCTGCCGCTCGCGATCACCGTGCGCATTGCGCGCGAAGTGCTCACCGAGGGCGGCTTCGATGCGAACGTCGTGACGCTGGTTGCGCACGATGCGGCCGACAACATCGCGCAGACGCTTGCGCTGCGACCCGAAATCAAGATCGTCGATTTCACCGGCAGCACGGCGAACGGCCGCTGGCTCGAAGAGCATGCGCGTCAGGCGCAGGTTTACACCGAGAAGGCCGGCGTCAACCAGGTGATCATCGATTCGGCCGCGGATTTCAAGGGTCTCGTGCGCAACCTGGCATTCTCGATTGCGTTGTACACCGGCCAGATGTGCACAGCGCCGCAGAACATCTACGTGCCGAAGGACGGCATCGACACCGCAGAAGGTCATCTGACGTTCGATGAAGTCGCTGCGGGCCTCGCGCAGGGCGTCGAGAAACTGCTCGCAGATCCGGTGCGTGCCGTCGAAGTGCTCGGCGCCGTAGCCAACGAAGGGGTGTTGCGTCGTCTCGAAGCGGCGCGCTCGCTGGGGCAGATCGCACTCGACACGCGGACGATCACGCACGCGCAGTTCCCGGACGCGACCATACGCACACCGCTGATCATCAAGCTGAAAAAGGGCGATCGCGCGACGTACCTGAACGAATGGTTCGGCCCGATCGCGTTCGTCATCGAAACCGACAGTACCGCCGAGAGCCTCGCGATCGCACGCGACGCTGTCGTGGGCCACGGCGCGCTGACGATGGCCGTGTATTCGACGCGCACCGATGTCATCGACCGTGCGATCGAGGTCGCCGAGGACGTCGGCGTCGCACTGTCGATCAATCTGACCGGTGGCGTCTTCGTCAATCAGTCGGCGGCGTTCTCCGATTATCACGGCACCGGCGCCAATCCGGCGGCAAACGCGGCGCTCACCGACGCCGCGTACGTGGCGAATCGTTTTCGCGTCGTTCAGCACCGTATGCATGCGTAGCGACCTGACGACCGAGAATCGAGCATAGCGTTTCAAGGGGACGGCGCGATGAATTACGAGCAGATCCGGTTCGAGACCGCGGACGGCGTCGCACGCATCACGCTGAACCGACCCGATCGTCTGAACAGCTTCACCGCGCAGATGCACCAGGAGCTGCGCGACGCACTGGCGGGACTTGCCGCAGGCGGCGATACGCGCGTCCTGCTGCTGACCGGTGAAGGTCGCGGCTTCTGCGCAGGCCAGGATCTGTCCGATCGCGCGGTCGCACCGGGCGAGACGCCGATCGATCTCGGCGCATCCATCGAACAGAACTACCGCCCGTTGGTGCTCGCGCTGCGCAACCTGCCGCTACCGGTCGTGTGCGCGGTCAACGGCGTTGCGGCCGGCGCCGGCGCGAACATCGCGCTGGCGTGCGACATCGTGATCGCCGCGCGTTCGGCGAGTTTCATCCAGGCGTTCTGCCGCATCGGCCTCGTCCCCGACTCGGGCGGCACGTTCTTTCTGCCGCGACTCGTCGGCGGTGCACGTGCGATGGGGCTCGCGCTGCTCGGCGACAAGCTTTCCGCCGAAGACGCCGCGAAGTGGGGCCTGATCTGGAAATGCGTCGACGACACCGAACTGACGACGACCGTCGATGCGCTCCTCACGCAGCTCGCGCAGGCGCCGACTGCGGGCCTCGCGGCGATCAAGCGCGCGCTATATGCATCGACCGACAACACGCTCGAGCAACAGCTCGATATCGAGCGCGATCTCCAACGTGTGCTCGGCAACAGCGCGGATTACCGCGAGGGCGTCGCCGCTTTTCTCGAGAAGCGCCCACCCCGATTCACCGGACGGTGAACGCCGGCCGGGACGCTGATCCCAGAACGCGATGACGACGGCGGGCGCATTGCCGCGCGATGCGACGGTCGCCGTCATCGGCGCCGGCGCGATGGGTGCTGGCATCGCACAGGTTGCCGCGCAGGCGGGTCATTCGGTGCGGCTGTTCGATACACGGATGGGCGCAGCGGAGCGGGCGGCCCAGTCGATCGCCGCCACGTTTGCGACGCTCGCCGCCAAGGGCAAACTGAACGCGGCGGAGGCGGCGGCGAACAGCGCGCGCGTCGTCGCCGTGCATGCGCTCGGCGATTGCGTGAGCGCTGCGCTCGTCGTCGAAGCGATCGTCGAGGATCTCGGCGAGAAGCGCTCGCTGCTGCGCGAACTCGAGAAGATCGTCGCGCCGTCGGCGCTGCTCGCGTCGAACACATCGTCGTTGTCGATCACCGCGCTTGCGGCGGGCATGCGCCACCCCGGCCGGGTCGTCGGCATGCACTTCTTCAATCCGGTCCCGCTGATGAAACTCGTCGAGGTCGTGAGTGGGCTTGCAACCGACGCCGCGACCGCGGACACGATCGCTGCGACGGCCGTGAATTGGGGCAAGCAACCGGTGCGTGCGGCATCGACGCCCGGGTTCATCGTCAATCGCTGCGCGCGACCGTTCTACGGTGAAGCGCTGAGGCTGCTCTCCGAAGGCGCGGCCGACGAAGCGACGCTCGACGCGCTCCTGCGCGAGGCGGGCGGATTCAGGATGGGCGCGTTCGAACTGATGGATCTGATCGGCAATGACGTCAACTACGCAGTCACGCGCAGCGTCTGGGAAGCGTATTACCACGACCCGCGCTATGCGCCATCGGTTCTGCAGCACGAGCGAGTGGCGGCGGGCTTTTTCGGGCGCAAGAGCGGACGCGGTTATTACGACTACGCCGCCGATGCACCGCCGCCGCGTGCGCGGACGGTCGCACCGCAGCGCGCACCGCGGCGAGTCACCGTGCACGGCGATGCGGGCCTTTACGCACCGCTCGTTTCCCGCCTTGCCGCGGCGAATGTCGCTGTCGCACACGCGTCGAGACTCGACGGATTTCCGGACGGCGCAATGCGCGCCGACGATGCCGTTGTCGCACTGTCCGATGGACGCACGGCGACCGTGCGAGCGACAGCGACATCGACCCCGGCGCTCGTGCTGTTCGACCTTGCGCACGACTACGCGACTTGCACGCGAATCGCAG
>JAICVH010000024.1 GCA_025935435.1 Burkholderiales bacterium | reverse complement strand
TCTCGATCTCACGGTTGACGTCAACGCGAAACGCTTCGAGGTCGGTGACGTCGGCATCGTCGTGGTTCGTGACGTGAGGAATCATCACCCAGTTGCGATGCAGGTTTGCACCTGAGATGCGACGGATGCGCGACAGCGGTTGCGCTTCGACGGGTCCGTATTTCGAGAAGTCGACTTTCGGCCAGGCGAGCAGATCGAGAGCCGTCGCTGCACCAGCGCTCGCGCCTGGCTTGACCGCGACCGGCGCCGCAGCCTGCGCCATCTTCTCCACATCCTCGCGAACGATCCGCCCCTTGTCGCCGGTGCCCTGCACCCGCCCGAGATCGACGCCGAGTTCGCGCGCGAGCTTGCGCACGGCCGGCCCGGCGTACGCCACTGCGAACGACGATTCGTCGACGATGTTCGCCTGCGTGCCGGGGACCGACGCAGTCGTTGGCACAGGCGCAGGCGGCTGCGCCAAGCGGTCCGCCGGCATCGCATCGTTGCTGCCGCGCGAAGCCGCGACGCGCGGTGCTTTGCGGTCGTCGCGCGGCGGAGTTTCTTCACGGCGCTGCGCTACGGGCATAGCCGGCGACGCGGGCGCGCCGATCGCCGCGTCGTCGGTGACGAGCGTCAGGATCACGCGACCTTCCGACACCTTGTCGCCCACCCGCACCCGCAGTTCACGCACCGTTCCGGACAGCGGCGCAGGCACGTCCATCGTCGCCTTGTCGGATTCGAGTGTCACGAGCGGATCCTCGGCGTTGACGACGTCGCCCGGCTTCACCAGAACCTCGATCACCGGCACATCGCTGAACTCGCCGATAGCGGGTACGCGAACCTCTGCCACACCTGCCGGCGATTGCGCCGATGCGGGCGGCGCGGCGACCGACGTCTTCGGCGCGGCAGTAGCCGCGGCCTTCGCACCCGCGGCCGCATCAAGCGTCAGGATGGGCGCACCTTCGCTCACCCTGTCGCCGACCTTCACCTTCAATTCCTTGACCGTACCGCCTGCCGGCGCCGGCACATCCATCGTGGCCTTGTCCGATTCGAGCGTGATGAGCGCGTCTTCGGCTTCGACGCGATCGCCAGGCTTCACCAGCACCTCGATGACCGGCACGTCGCGGAAATCACCGATATCCGGAACCGTCACCTGCATGCGTCGCTCCCGTTGATCACACCGTCCAGGGATCCGGGCGCTCCGGATCGATGCCGTAATTGCGAATGGCCTTCGCGGGGATGTCTGCGCCGATCACGCCGTCGTCGGCAAGCGCCTTCAGCGCGGCGATCGCGACGTGGTAGCGGTTGACTTCGAAAAAGTCGCGCAGCTTCGCGCGGTAATCGCTGCGCCCGAACCCGTCGGTACCGAGCACGACGTAGCGGCGCGGCACCTGGCTGCGGATCTGGTCGGCGAATGCGCGCATGTAATCGGTCGCCGCGATCACCGGGCCTTCGCGCGCTTCGAGACACGTCTCCACGTAGCTCTTGCGGCGCGGCGCATCCGGATGCAGCCGGCTCCAGCGTTCGGCGCTGATGCCATCGCGGCGCAGTTCGTTGAAGCTCGTCGCGCTCCAGACATCCGCGTTCACGCCGTGATCGTCGCGGAGCAGTTGCGCAGCGGCGATCACTTCGCGCAGGATCGTGCCCGATCCCAGCAGTTGCACGCGCGGTTTTTTCGCTGCATCACCGCGTTCGAGCAAGTACAGCCCGCGAACGATGCCGTCCTCGGCGCCCGCGGGCATCGCCGGATGACGGTAATTCTCGTTCATCAGCGTGATGTAGTAATACACGTCCTCCTGCGCCTCGTACATCCGGCGAATGCCTTCGCGGATGATGACGACGACCTCGTAGGCGAACGTCGGGTCGTACGCAATGCAGTTCGGAATCGTGGACGCGAGCACATGGCTGTGCCCATCCTCGTGCTGGAGGCCTTCGCCGTTCAAGGTCGTGCGACCGGCGGTGCCGCCGAGCAGGAAGCCGCGGCTGCGCATGTCGCCTGCGGCCCACGCGAAGTCACCGAAACGCTGGAAGCCGAACATCGAGTAGTAGATGTAGAACGGGATCATCGGCAGGTCGTTCGTGCTGTACGACGTTGCCGCGGCGATCCACGAGCACATCGCGCCGGCTTCGTTGATGCCTTCCTGCAGGACCTGGCCTTTCTTGTCCTCGCGGTAGTACATCAGCTGATCGGCATCCTGCGGCTTGTAGAGTTGCCCGACCGCCGAGTAGATGCCGAGCTGGCGAAACATCCCCTCCATGCCGAACGTGCGCGACTCGTCCGGAACGATCGGCACGATGTGTTTGCCGAGCGTCTTGTCGCGCACCAACATGCCGAGCGTCTGCACGAACGCCATCGTCGTCGAAATCTCGCGCTCGCCGGTCGCCTGCAGCAGCCGCTCGAAGGTCGACAGCGGTGGTGGTGACAACGACTGCGAGCGACGCCGGCGTTGCGGCAGGAAGCCGCCGAGCGCCGCCCGCCGCTCGTCGAGGTACTGCCGTTCGGGCGTTCCCGCTGCGAAGCCAATGAACGGCATGTCGCCGAGCTGTGCGTCCGCCACGGGAATCTCGAAGCGATCGCGAAACTGGCGCAACGCATCCTCGGTCATCTTCTTCGCCTGGTGCGCGATCATCTGGCCTTCGCCCGATTCGCCCATCCCGTAGCCCTTGACCGTCTTGGCGAGAATCACCGTTGGCTGGTCGCGATGCTTGACCGCCTCGGCATACGCGGCGTAGACCTTCACCGGGTCGTGGCCGCCGCGGCGCAGCGCCCAGATCTCCGCGTCGCTCATGTCCGCGACGAGTTCGCGCGTCTCCGGGTATTTGCCGAAGAACTGCTCGCGCACGTACGCGCCGTTCTTGCTCTTGAAGTCCTGGTACTCGCCGTCGACGCACTCCTCCATCCGCTGGACGAGGCGCCCGCTCGCGTCGCGTTCGAGCAATGGATCCCACCCGGAGCCCCAGATCACCTTGATCACGTTCCAGCCGGCGCCGCGGAACACGGCTTCGAGTTCCTGGATGATCTTGCCGTTGCCGCGTACCGGTCCGTCGAGCCGTTGCAGGTTGCAGTTGATGACGAAGATCAGGTTGTCGAGGCGCTCGCGACCGGCGAGTGAAATCGCACCGAGCGTTTCGGGCTCGTCGCACTCGCCGTCGCCGATGAACGCCCACACCTTGCGGTCGCTGGTGTCAGCGAGTCCGCGTCCCGCGAGGTACTTGAGAAAGCGCGCCTGGTAGATCGCCATCAGCGGTCCGAGGCCCATCGATACCGTGGGGAACTGCCAGAACTCCGGCATCAGCCACGGATGCGGATACGACGACAAGCCGCCGCCCTGGCTCTCCTGCCGATAACCAAGCAGTTGTTGCTCGGTCAGGCGGCCCTCGATGAACGCGCGCGCATAGATGCCGGGTGCCACGTGTCCCTGAATGTAGATCAGATCACCGCCGTGCTCGGCGGTCGGCGCGTGCCAGAAGTGACCGAAACCGATGTCGTAGAGCAGCGCCGACGACTGGAAGCTCGCGATGTGACCGCCGAGTTCCGACGATTCCTTGTTCGCACGCAGGATGATCGCCACGGCGTTCCAGCGAATCGCAGAGCGGATCCGATGCTCGATGTCGCGATTTCCCGGCGACTGTGCTTCCCTCGCGGGCGGAATCGTGTTGACGTAGGGCGTCGTCGCGATGAACGGCAACTGCGCGCCGGTGGCGCGCGCCTCGTCACGCAGCCGGGAGAGCAGGTAGCGCGCACGCTCGGCGCCCTGATAGTGCACGACTGCACGCAGCGAATCGACCCATTCCTTGGTCTCGACCGGATCGTGGTCGTCCATCACGCCCATCGCAGCGCTCCTTTCATTCGCGCGCCTCGAGAATCGGCCGCGGCCGCGTCAGCACGTCCGGCTGCAGGATTTCCTCGAGCCGCTCGCGCGACAGCAGCTTCTTTTCGAGCACGAGTTCGGCGACGCTCCGGCCGGTCGCGAGTGCTTCCTGCGCGACCTGCGTCGCATTCGCGTATCCGATGTACGGATTGAGCGCCGTGACGATGCCGATCGACTGGTCGACGAGCGCGCGAAGCCGCTCACGGTTCGCGGTGATGCCTTTCACGCAGCGCTCGGCAAGCGTCAGGCAGCCGTTGCGAAGGTGCGTCACGCTCTTGAACAGGCTGTGCGCAATGATCGGCTCGAACGCATTCAACTGCAGTTGACCGGCCTCCGCCGCGAAGCTGACGGTGACGTCGTTGCCGATCACTTCGAACGCGATCTGGTTCACGACTTCGGGAATCACCGGGTTCACTTTGCCGGGCATGATGCTCGATCCCGCCTGCATTGCCGGCAGGTTGATCTCGTTTAGGCCAGCGCGCGGACCGCTCGACAGGAGCCGGAGGTCGTTGCACGTCTTCGACAGCTTGACGGCGACGCGCTTCAGTACGCCGGACACCTGCACGAACGCGCCGCAGTCCTGCGTCGCCTCGATCAGGTTCGGCGATGTGATGAGCGGGACGCCGGTGATTTCGGAAAGCAGGCGGCACACGAGGTCCGCGTAATCGGGATGCGCGTTGATGCCGGTGCCGATCGCCGTCGCGCCGAGGTTGATTTCGCGGATCAGCATCGCGGCCTCCCTGAGCCGCTCCTCATCCTCGCCGAGCATGACGGCGTACGTCGAGAACTCCTGGCCGAGCGTCATCGGCACGGCGTCCTGCAACTGCGTGCGACCCATCTTCAGCACGTCGCGGAACTCGTCGGCTTTCGCTTCGAATGCGCGACGCAATATCGCCATCGCGTCGACGAGCCGGTAAATGCCGAAATAGCCGGCGAGCTTCAACGCCGTCGGATAGACGTCGTTCGTGCTCTGGCTCATGTTGACGTCTTCGTTCGGATGCAGGTAGCGGTATTCGCCGCGGTCGTGTCCGAGGTGTTCGAGCCCGCGATTGGCGATCACCTCGTTCGCGTTCATGTTCGTCGACGTGCCGGCACCGCCCTGAATGACGTCGACGACGAACTGATCGTGCAGGCGGCCTGCGCGGATCTCCTCGCACGCCTTCACGATTGCATCGCATTTGGTTGCGTCGAGCATCCCGAGCTCGCGATTGGCGAGCGCCGCCGCCTGCTTGATGCATGCGAGCGCGTGGATCAGATCGGGATAGATCGAGATCGGGTTGCCGGAGATCGGGAAATTCTCGACGGCACGCAGCGTATGCACGCCGTAGTAGGCGGCTGCCGGAACCGCGCGATCGCCGAGGAGGTCGTGTTCGTTGCGGGTCTGGGGCGCGTTCATGGTGTGCGGCGCAGGCAGGCGGCCGGCTCGTCGCGGCGGTGCAGTGCCGGAAACCCGAATCTACCCGAATCGCGCACAATGCGGTTTTCGATTTCGGAAAACCGGAGGAATCGACGATGACTCACCGCATGCTCGAGCTCGCGAGCAGCTTTTTACGATTCAGCATTGCGCCGGACACCGGGGGCGGTGTGTTTCAACTGACGAGTCCCGATCTGAAGGCAGGGGGCACGATCGCCCGCGAGCAGGTTTTCGACAGCTTCGGCTGCACCGGGCAGAACGTGTCGCCTGCACTGGAATGGAGCGGCGCGCCGCGCGAAACCAAAAGCTTCGCGCTGCTGGTGCACGATCCCGATGCGCCGACCGGCGGCGCAGGCTGGTGGCACTGGCTCGTCCACGACATTCCGGCCACGACGAACCAACTGGCGAAGGGCGCCGGCAAGGTGGGCGGCCAGGCGCTTCCCAGCGGTGCAAGGCACGCCACCACTGACTACGGGACCGCCGGTTATGGTGGCCCGTGCCCGCCGCCCGGCGACAAGCCGCACCGGTATGTCTTCACCGTGTACGCGCTCGGCGTCGACAAGCTCGACGTGCCACCGGGCGCAACCGCATCGCTCGTCGGATTCATGGTCAACGCCAACGCGCTCGGCAAGGCGTCGATCACCGCGATGTACGGACGCAGCTAGCGTCGGACTTCCCACGCCGAGCCGTTGGGGTCAGAGCAACAAGTCGCGGGCAAGATGTTCGCTTGGGCTGATGATGCGCGCGACTTGTTGCTCTGACCCCGAACGCGCTTATCCCGCGCTACGCAACGACTGCCACATCGCCAGCACGGCGCCAGTCGGGTCCTGGATGACGCTCATGAGCCCGAAGTCGCCGACCGACATCACGTCCTGCAGCACCGTTGCACCGAGCTCCCTGGCCCGCGCCGTCTTGGCACGCACATCGTCGACGCCGACGTATGCCATCCAGTGCGGCGGCGCACCGCTGAAGTTGTCCGTCATCATCCCGCCACCGGTTCCCTCGCCGACGTTGATCATCGTGTAAGTGCCGCCGCCCCCGGGCATCGGCATGTCCTCGAGGTTCCATCCGAACAAGCCGCCGTAGAACTCACGCGCCTTCGGCAGGTCTTTGGTGTGCAGCTCGACGTGAACGAACGGATTCGCCATCACGCGCTCCTTGGATTTCGACGTGGTCAGGAATGCCGGTTCGCGGCGCTTGCTTTGCCGCCGCGTGCGGCCGTGAAACATCGTACTGTACGGCCAATGGGGTCAACCGCGTACACGCCCGCGGCATCTCACGCCGCGATCAGGCGCAGGCAGGTGATCTCCGACGGCGCGCCGAAGCGCTTCGGCGGGCCCCAGTAGCCGGTGCCGCGGCTCGTGTAGACCCAGAGACGATCGAGCCGGTCGAGACCCGCGGTAAAAGGCTGCTGCAGCCGCACGAACCAGTTCCACGGCAGGAATTGCCCGCCATGTGTGTGACCCGAAAGCTGCAGGTCGAATCCCGCCTTGGCCGCAGCGATCGCGGAACGCGGCTGATGCGCGAGCAGCACTTTCGCCGCCGCATGCTCAGGCGCCCCATCAATGGCGCCGGCGGGATCGCTTCGATGCGCCGGATCGAAATGGTGCGCGCCATAATCGGTCACGCCGGCCACGACGAGATCCGCACCGTCATGATCGACGACGACATGTTCGTTCATCAGCACGTTGAAACCAAGCCGCCGCAGTTCGCGCAGCCACGCATGCGCACCGGAGTAGTACTCATGATTACCGGTGACGAAGAACGTGCCGTGGCGCGAGGTGAGTCGCGCGAGCGGTTCGATCTGCGACGACAGCTGGCGTACGCTGCCGTCGACGAGATCGCCGGTGATCGCGACCATGTCCGCGCCGAGCCCGTTCACCGCTGCGACGATCGCTTCGACGTGATCGCGGCCGATCGTCGGACCGACATGAAGATCGGTGATCTGCGCAATCGTGAAACCGTGCAAAGCGGGTGCCAGCGCGCCGATCGGAACGTCGACGCGGCGCACGGCGGCGACGCGCCGCGCGTTCACGTAGCCAATCGCGGTGACGAGCGCCGCAATGACCGGTACGGCGATCGCGCTGTACTGCACGATTTCCGGCATCGGCAAAGCAATCCGGCTGATCGCGGAAACGATCAGGACGACTGCGAGTCCAACGTCCCGAAGGAACGTCAGCACGAACAGCGTCGAAAACGCGCCCATCGCGATCAAGCCGGCCCATGCGACGCGAGCGCCGTCGCGATCTGCTGCCGTACGACGCGCTCGGAAACCGCGCGGAATGAGGTACGCGGAAGCGGCAAGCAGCACGGCGCCAGGCACACCGGCGGCAGCGCCGAAACCGAGGTCCGGCAGCAGTCGCACGCCGATGTACGTGTGCAGCGCGACAAGAACGACGAGCATTGGCGACATTCGATGCGTGGAACGGGCGGCCGTTTGCGCCGAGCGGGATCCGATGCGGAGCACGAAGGCAAAATTGGCGGACAACTGGAGATGGGGACGCTACGCCGTCACGACAAGCTCGCTCAAATGAGGTATTCACCATGAACGACCCTATGCGGCCCTCGCGGCTTTCCCATCGGCGTCGCGTGGCGCTTCGCGCGCTGGGCGGCGCCGGCGCATGGCTTGCCAGCGGCGCGCGGGCACAAGTCACGCCGCGCGGAGGTGCAAGCGGCGTGCCGGCGTGCCTGTTGACACCGGCGCAAACCGAAGGCCCGTACTTCGTCGACGAGCGCCTCGAGCGCTCGGACATCCGCGCGGATCCTGCGAGCGGTTCCGTCAAGGCGGGCGCGTTGTTGACGCTCGATCTGGCGATCGTCGCGGTCGATGGCGGCCGCTGCGTGCCTGCGGCGGGCGCCATCGTCGACGTGTGGCACTGCGACGCGGCGGGGATCTATTCCGACGCGAACGATATGACCTTCAGCACGCGCGGATCGAAGTTTCTGCGCGGCTACCAGGTTACCGATGCCGACGGCCGCGTGCGTTTCACGACGATCTATCCGGGTGCCTATCCCGGTCGCGCCGTGCACATCCATTTCAAGGTTCGGACCAGGCCACACGGGGAATTCACGTCGCAACTGTATTTCGACGATGCATTGACCGATCGCGTCCACGCCAACGCGCCCTATGCGGGTGCAGTGGACGGTGCAAGAACGCGCAATCCGCGTGACGGGCTGTACCGTCGCGGCGGGCGTGAACTGCAACTCGAAGTCGTCAGCGACGGCAATGGTTATCGCGCGCGCTACGAGGTCGGGCTGCGGTCGTAGCGCGCGGTCGGATGTGGCCGGAACGGCCGCCGTTTTCGAACCGCAGCCGATCGTGCGAACGCCTCAACCCACCTTTGCCGGCTAGGCTGCGACTCCCGCCAGCGCACGCGTCATGTCTGCGGCGGGAATCGCGCGGCAGCCCGACGCGTTTTGTCCCGACCACAACGGCGAGAAGTCACCCGATCCTGCACGCTCGGCGGCTGCGCGCAACGGCGCGAGCGCCGCAGTCGCAAGCGGGAATGCCGGAGCGAGCGCGCTCAGCGGTCCGAGTTCGCGCACGACGCGGTTGACGATGCCGCGCGCGGGCCGTCCCGTGAAGACGTTCGTCAGCGCCGTGTGCCGCGCTCCATCGCCGGCGAGTGCCGCGCGATGCACGTTGCTCGTCGTTGCCTCCGGGCACAGCAGGTACGCGGTACCGATCTGGACGCCCGCTGCGCCGAGCGCGATCGCCGCCGCCACACCGGTCGCATCCGCGATGCCGCCCGCCGCGATTACGGGCACGCCGACTGCACGCACGATCTGCGGCAGCAACGCAAACGTTCCGACCTGCGTCGTCACGTCCTCCGACAGGAACATGCCGCGATGGCCGCCTGCGTCGACACCCTGCGCGATGATTGCGTCGACGCCACGCTCGGCGAGCCAGCGCGCCTCGTCCACCGTGGTTGCCGACGCGAGGATCTTGCAGCCGATCGCGCGGACGCGGGCGTAAAGCGCCGCAGCCGGCAGGCCAAAATGAAAACTGACGACGGCAGGCTTGAACTCTTCCAGCAGCGCAGCTGCTTCCACGCTGAACGGCGCACGTCCGGGCCCCGCGGCGATGCCCGCGGGATCGATGCCGAACTCGCGGTAATACGGCGCGAGCGCCTCGCGCCATCGCGCTTCGCGCGCAGCGTCCGCCGACGGCTCCCGGTGACAGAAGAAATTGACATTGAATGGTCGCTGCGTGCCCGCGCGCAGCGCTTGCAGCTCGCGCGCCATGCCTGGGCGATCAAGCAGTGCGCACGGCAGCGATCCGAGGCCGCCTGCATTCGACACGGCGAGTGCGAGCGCACCCGCCTGCACGCCGGCCATCGGCGCCTGAATGATCGGCAGTTCGATGCCGAGCAGTTGCCGCAACGTCATGGACAGCCTCCTGTGGGGCGACGATGAAGCGCCCGCTCGTTTATACCGTAGGACATTCGACGCGCGCGATCGATGCTTTCATCGCGCTCATCGCCGCACACGGCGTCGACTGCATCGCCGACGTGCGCACCGTGCCGCGTTCGCGGCACAACCCGCAGTTCGCGGCCGATGCGCTCGCGGGCGCGCTGGCGCCTGCAGCGATCGAATACCGCCCGTTTCCGGGCCTCGGCGGCTTTCGCCGCGCCGCCCCGGATTCGCCGAACACCGGCTGGCGCAACGCATCGTTTCGCGGCTATGCGGATTTCATGCAGACACCCGGTTTTCGCGACGAACTCGACCGCCTGATCGCGCTCGCGCACGCACGCACCGTCGCGATCATGTGCGCCGAGGCGGTGCCTTGGCGCTGCCATCGATCGCTGATCGCTGACGCACTTATGGTGCGCGACATCCTGGCCGAAGAAATCGTCAGCGAGACGAAGACGCAAGCGCACAGGCTCACACCATTCGCCCACGTCGAAGGGACGACGCTCACCTATCCCGCCGCGGTGCCGGATCCGTCGACGTGACGTCAGTTGCCCTCGAACACCGGCCTGGTCTTGTTGACGAACGCGCGATACGCGCGCTCGAAATCGTTCGTCTGCATGCAAATCGCCTGCGCCTGCGCCTCCGCTTCGATGCATTCACCGAGTCCGGCACTCCACTCCTGCCATAGCATCTTCTTCGTCATCGCGTGGCCGAACGTCGGGCCATCGGCGAAACTGCGCGCCATTGCGGTCGACTCCTCGAGGAGCTGGTCCGGCGCAACCAGACGATTGTAGAAACCGAAGCGCTCGGCTTCGTCGCCACCAACGACGCGGCCCGTGTACAGCAGATCCGCCGCGCGCGACAGGCCGATCAGGCGCGGAAGAAGCGTGCACGCGCCCATGTCGGCGCCGGCGAGCCCCACGCGCACGAACAGGAACGCGACTTTGCTGCGCGATGTCCCGAAGCGAAGATCCGAGGCGCACGCGATCATGGCGCCGGCGCCGGTACAGACGCCGTCGATCGCCGCGACGATCGGCTGCGGACACTCGCGCATCGCCTTGACCAGTTCGCCGGTCATCCGCGTGAAGCGCAGCAATCCCGGCATGTCCATCGCGACCAGCGGCCCGATGATCTCGTGCACGTCACCGCCCGAACAAAAATTGCCGCCGTCACCGGTGAATACAACCGCCTTGACGTCGCTTGCGTGAGCGAGCTGACGAAACAGCGTGCCGAGCTCCGCGTAAGCATCGAAGGTCAGCGGGTTCTTCCTATCGGGTCGGTCGAGGGTGATCGTGGCGACCTTGTGCGCGACCGCGTAGCGAAAGTGCCGGGCGGGGTAGTTGGCCAGTTCGATCTCGTCCATCGCTCGCTTCTCCGTTCAATCGCGTCCATGCGATCCAGCGCCTTCTTGCACAATACACGCTGGTGGCTGTGGTGCGCGACCGCCAGCCGCTCGCGAAGACCCTCTTCTTGCCGCGCGCCGTCGTCTGAAGCGTCGCCCGGGTGACGGGATAATGCACGCATGGATTACGGGACGCTCAAATTCATTCACCAGTCCGCCGTCGCCGTCTCCTTTGCGGGTTTTTTCGCGCGTGGCATCGGCATGCTGCGCGACGCGCCGTGGATCCGGCAACGCGTGGCGGGAACGCTGCCGCACGTCGTCGATACCGTCCTGATCGTTTCGGCGATCTGGCTTGCATGGCTGCTGCGGGTTTCTCCGACGAACGCCCCGTGGCTCGCCGCGAAGATTGCGGGACTGCTTGTCTACATCGCGCTCGGGATGGTGGCGTTACGTTTCGGGCGCACGAAGGCCACGCGTGCCGCCGCTTGGTGCGCCGCGCTGCTGACGTTCGGTTACATCGTGTCCGTCGCGCTCACCAAGGACGCGCGCGGGTTCGTGGCCTGGCTGTGAACGATATCGAAAGGACGCTTCAATGGCTGAAAGTAGCGAAAGCAGCGAAATCCACCGCGGCCTCAAAGGCGTTTACTTCGACCGTTCGCGCGTCTGCTTCATCGACGGTCGGGCAGGGGAGCTGCGATATCGCGGCTATTCGATCCACGACCTCGCCGAGCACTCGACGTTCGAGGAGACGTGCTACCTGCTGCTGCACGGCGAATTGCCGACGCAGGCGGCACTCGCACGCTTCGATGCGGAGCTCAAGGCTGCACGCGTGCTTCCCAGTGCGATCGTGGACGTCATCCGCATCGTGCGCACGGCGCACCCGATGGACGTGCTTCGCACCGCCGTGTCCGCGCTGGCCGCCACCGATCCCGACGTCGCGGACAAGGCGCCCGAGGCCACGCTGCGCAAAGGCATCCGTCTCACGTCGCAGGTTCCGCTGATCATCGCCGCGCACGAGCACATCCGTCGCGGCCGCGAGCCGGTTCCGGCCGACCCGGCGCTCGGACACGCAGCCAACTTCCTGTACATGCTGAAGGGTGCGAAGCCGAGCGCCGACGCAGCGCGGTTGATGGACATCGACATGATCCTGCACGCGGAGCACGGGTCGAATGCATCCGCGTTCACCGCGCGCGTCGTCGCCGGAACCGAAGCGAATCTGCATGCCGCCATGACGGCGGCGATCGCAGCGCTCTCCGGACCCGCCCACGGTGGCGCGGCCGAGAACGTAATGCGCATGGCGCAGGAGATCGGCGATCCTGCGGCCGCCGCCGAATACGTCAGGCGCAAGCGCGCGAACCGGGAAGCGGTGATGGGCTTCGGTCACCGTGTCTACCGCGCGGAAGATCCGCGTGCGCGTCACATGCGAGCGGGCGTCGAGCAACTGTCGCGCGCGCTCGGCGAACCGAAGTGGTACCAGATCCTCGCCGCACTCGTCGAGGCGATGAAGCCCTACGCGCGGCACGGCGTGAACGTCAACGTCGATTTCTATGCGGGCGTCGTCTATTTCCTGAACGGAATCGCCGAGGACCTGTTCGTGCCGATCTTCGCCGCAGGACGCATTCCGGGCTGGACCGTGCAGGTGCTGGAGCAGATGGAGAACAACATCCTGATCCGGCCGCTGACGCTGTACAACGG
>JAICVH010000703.1 GCA_025935435.1 Burkholderiales bacterium | reverse complement strand
TTCCGTTCGAGCGCGGTGTTCGGGAATGCGAGCGGTTGGCGATCGAGCAGTCGGGCGAAGTGTTCGAGCTCACCGAGCAGATCCGGCTCACCGCTGATGCTTTCACCGAACGACGCGCACTGGTTTCGGCGCTCGAGGCGCGCAAGCGCGTGCTCCTTTGCATCGCTGCCGAGCGCTCGCTCGCGGAGGATCGCGAGATACAACTTTCCTTCGCTTGAACCTCGGCGACGTCGCCGGCAGCGGTCGCCTATGCGGGCAGGGCAGCACGCCACAGCGTGCGGATTTCCCGCATGCCGATTGCCCGAATTCCCTGTTCGGCGATCCAGCGCATCGGTGCGCCGGATCCGAACAGCGCATATTCGTTGGTGCGACGGTGCGCACGCGGCGGGACGATCGCCTCGATGTCGCCCGGCGCGTTGCAATGGAGCGCAAAAAAGGTGACGCCGGGTAAGAGCGTTTCAATCATCCGTCGATAGGTGGTTTCGACGTCGGGGCTGTAACTCTCGGGCGTCATCCGAAAGTGGTCGATCACCGGCACGCCGCGCGAGTCCAGCTCCTCGACGTGGCGCTCGTGCAGGCCGGCTGGGATTTCTCCCATCCGCAGCACACCGGTGTATGAACCGGCATCGCGCGGCAGCAGGATGGGCAGTCGATAGTCGATTCCGAGTCGCACGTAAACATCGACGAGCTCGGGAACGAGCGCCGCGCCCATGTGCGTGTCGAGATGCGTGACGTCCACGCCCCCATCGAGCGCGCGGTCGATCTGCGCGCGAAACTCCGTTTCGGCGGCTTCGACCTGCATGCGCTCGCGCAGCAGCAGGCAGTTGCGTGGAAAGTAACCCTGGTCGTCGATCAGCCCGGAGGACCGCGAATGCGTTGTCAGCGGCGCCCAGCGGTACTGCGGCCACTCGGAGGTGAGCGTCAGATGGACGCCCACGTCGAGCGTGCCGTTTGCGGCCGCGGCGGCTGCGATTTCGCGAAACCAGGGGCACGGGACGATCACCGATCCGGAAGTGACGCCGCCCGACCGCGACAATTCGAGAAACGCGGTGTTCGCGCCATGGCACATGCCGACGTCGTCGACATGAAGCACCACGGCGCGTCCATGTTCATCGCCGGTCAGGGCTCGCGCGGTTGCACTCATAGACGCGTTCCCGGCGCGTAGCTTCGACCCGGCGGATTGCGCCAGCGACTCACGGTCTCCGGCCGCGCAGCCTGCATTCGCTGGGGCGGGAGCCCACGCAGGATCAGATCGAGATCGTCGACGACCATTTCGCCGATCGCCGCCAGAGCCGTTGGCAAGCCGCCGGCGCGATGTGCTGACAGGATCAAACCTTCGACCTGCCGCACGCGATCATTCGCAGCGACCGGCTCGAGCGGAAAGACGTCGGTTGCGGCGCGGAAGCGACCTGCGGCGACAAGATCGACCAACGCATCGAAATCGACGAGTCCGGCACGCGACAACAGCACGAGCACAGCATCGCTGCGGACCGTTTCGAGGCGGGAACGATCGAGCATGCGCTGGTTTTCTTCGGTGACGCCGGCGAGCGCGAAGATCACGCGCGGCTCACGAAGCACGGTGTCGAGCGATGCGGGTTCGCCGCCAAGCTCGCGGACCACGTTGTCGGGCAGCCAGGGATCGTGAATGAGCAGCCGTGGCCGAAACGGCACCAGCAGCGGGATAAGCGCGCGGCCGAGATTGCCGCATCCGATGAATCCGATCGTGGCGCCACGCAGCACGAACGCCTCCCGGTTGCCCGCGAGACCGTACTGCTCGCGTCCT
>JAICVH010000029.1 GCA_025935435.1 Burkholderiales bacterium | reverse complement strand
GCCGACAGCTTCGCAACGATCGGTGCCGCATCGTGACCGGTGAGCATCTCCTTGGCATCGCGCGCACGGGCCATCAATTCGCGCGCATCGCCTGCCGAAAGCGGCGGCAAATGCCCCTGCTCGAGCGCCCAGCAGAACACGCGATGGTCGAAATCGTCACCACCGAGTGCCGAGTCGCCGTTGGTCGCCAGCACTTCGAAAATCCCTCGCGCAAGCCGCAGGATCGAAATGTCGAACGTCCCGCCACCGAGGTCGAAGACGGCGTACGTTCCTTCGCTGGCGTTGTCGAGTCCATAGGCGATCGCGGCCGCCGTCGGTTCGTTCAGGAGCCGCAGCACCGGCAGGCCCGCAAGCGTCGCTGCATCCTTCGTCGCCTGGCGCTGCGCGTCGTCGAAATACGCGGGCACGGTGACGACTGCGCCGTCGACCGCACCGCCCAGCGACAGCTCCGCGCGTTGCCGGAGCGCCTTCAGAATCTCGGCGGAAATCTCGACGGGCGTCTTGATGCCGGCGCGCGTGGCGATGCGGATGACGCCTTCGCCCTCGACGAAACGATACGGATAGCGCCGGTCGTCACCGAGATCGGCGAGCCCGCGCCCCATCAATCGTTTCACCGAGACGACCGTGTGCGCGGGGTCGCGCGTCGCGTGAACGAGCGCCGCGTACCCGACGTCAACGCCGTGGTCGCCATAGTGAACGACCGACGGGACCAGCGGACGGCCTTCCGTGTCTGGCAGGACAACGGCGAATCCGTGGCGAACCGTCGCGACGAGCGAATTCGTCGTCCCGAGGTCAATGCCGATCGCGCGCTTCGCCTGATGCGGCGATGGGGACGCGTCGGGCTCGGAGATCTGGAACAGCGTCACGTATCGACCTCGTCGGCGTGCAAAGCGTCGAGATCGTCGGCCAGCTTCGTCAGGAAGCGCAGCTCGCGCACGCGCGCGCTTGCAACGTCGAGATTCCGTTCGGTCAGCGCGCGTTCGACATCGTGCTGCAGCGCGGCGGCCTCCGCGCGTACGTCGCGCACGAGGCGCGCGAGCGTTGCGTCGTCATGCGCTGCAACCGCCTCGTCGGCCGCCTCGCGGCGCTCGAGCTGCTCGGTGAGAAACGCAACCGGAAGGCGCCCGCTCGCGTCGGTTACATCGGCACCCTGCAAGTGCAACAGGTACTCCGCGCGCGTCACCGGATCGCGCAGCGCGCGATACGCTTCGTTGACACGCGCGGATGCCTGCGCTGCCGCACGCTTCTGCGCCTCGCTGCCGGCGGCGTGTCGATCGGGATGCACGTTCGTCTGCAGCGCGCGGTACGCTGCTTCGAGCGCAGCGGCGTCGACGACATAGCGTACGGGAAGGCCGAACAGCTCGAAGTGGTTGCGCGAGAAATCGATCATCGGGACAACGCGTGCACATCGCGGCACCCGCGCGGGCAGCGATCGGCCGAATGCGCGCGATGCGCGCGCGGCGCTGGCTCAGACGTTGAACGACTCACCGCACCCGCACGAATCCTGCACGTTGGGATTGTTGAACTTGAATCCCTCGTTCAGGCCTTCACGCGCGAAATCGAGCTCGGTGCCGTCGAGATACGGAAGGCTCTTCGGGTCGACGATGACGCGAACGCCATGGCTTTCGAACTGCGAATCCTCGGGCCGCACGTCGTCTGCGTATTCGAGCTTGTAGGCAAGGCCCGAGCAGCCGGACGTGCGAACGCCAAGGCGGAGGCCAACGCCTTTGCCGCGTCGCGCGAGGTGCGCCGCAACGTGTTTCGCTGCGTTTTCGGTGAGAGTGATCGCCACGATGGGTGCTGTCGGATACCGTTCAATCGGCGGCCGCCGCAAGCGACGCCGCGGCCGCGGGTTGCGCGTCGTGCTTCGCCTTGTAATCGGCAACCGCCGCCTTGATCGCGTCCTCGGCGAGGATCGAGCAGTGGATCTTGACCGGCGGCAACGCGAGCTCCTCGGCGATCTGCGTATTGCGAATCGACATCGCCTGGTCGAGCGTCTTGCCCTTCACCCACTCGGTCACGAGCGATGACGAAGCGATCGCCGAACCGCAGCCGTAGGTCTTGAACTTGGCATCCTCGATGACGCCGTCGGGTCCGACCTTGATCTGCAGCTTCATCACGTCGCCGCACGCCGGCGCACCGACCATGCCCGTGCCGATATCCTCGTCGCTTTTCGCAAATGAGCCGACGTTGCGCGGGTTCTCGTAGTGGTCCAGTACCTTGTCGCTGTATGCCATCTTGATTCTCCTTGAATCCTGCCTAGTGGGCTGCCCACTGCACCGTGTCGAGGTCGATACCTTCCTGATGCATTTCCCACAGCGGCGACAGCTCGCGCAATTTCGCGATCTTCCGCTGCACGAGCGCAACCGTGTAGTCGATCTCCTCGGTGGTCGTGAACCGACCGACGGTGAAACGAATCGAGCTGTGCGCGAGCTCGTCGCTCCGGCCGAGCGCGCGCAGCACGTACGACGGCTCGAGCGACGCCGACGTACACGCCGATCCGGACGAAACCGCGACGTCCTTGATCGCCATGATCAAACTTTCGCCCTCGACGAAATTGAAGCTGACGTTTAGGTTGTGCGGCACGCGCTGCTCGAAGTCGCCATTCAGATAAACCTCGTCGATCGTGGACAGCCCCGCCCACAACCGATCGCGCAGGCCGCGGATGCGCGCGTTATCGCTCTCCATGTCCAAGCGGGCGAGCCGGAACGCTTCGCCCATGCCGACGATCTGGTGCGTCGGCAGCGTGCCCGAACGCATGCCGCGCTCGTGTCCGCCGCCGTGCATCTGCGCTTCGATGCGCACGCGCGGCTTGCGTCGCACGAACAATGCGCCGACACCCTTCGGACCGTAGGTCTTGTGCGCCGAGAACGACATCAGGTCGACCTTGAGCGCGCCGAGGTCGATCGGGATCTTGCCGGTTGCCTGCGCGCTGTCGACGTGAAACACGATCTTGCGCGAGCGACAGATCTCGCCGATCGCCGCAATGTCCTGAATGACGCCGATCTCGTTGTTGACGTACATCACCGACACGACCGTGGTGTCGGGCCGCAGCGCCGACTCGAAACGGCCGAGGTCGAGCAGCCCATCGGGCGCGACGTCGAGGTACGTCACCTCGAAGCCCTCGCGCTCGAGTTCGCGCGTCGTATCGAGCGTCGCCTTGTGCTCGGTCTTGACCGTCACCAGGTGGCGGCCCTTGTCCTTGTAGAAATGCGCGGCGCCTTTCAGCGCCAGGTTGATCGACTCGGTCGCACCCGACGTCCACACGATTTCCTTGGCGTCGCAATGGACGAGCGCAGCGACTTCCTTGCGCGCGTCCTCCACCGCCGCCTCGGTCTGCCAGCCGAACGCGTGAGAGCGCGACGCCGGGTTGCCGAAGTGGTGCGTCAGGAACGGAATCATCTTCTCCGCAACGCGCGGATCGACCGGCGTCGTCGCGGAGTAATCGAGGTAAATGGGCAGGTGCATGCGATTCCTTGCAGTCATGCGCTCGGCGCGGTTTCGGTCGAACGGTCGCCGGCGGGCCGACGGTGGTCGTGCATCACGGCCACTTCGGTGGTTCGCGGCGCTTGCTGGCGGACGAGTTGGGCCAGCGTGATCGATCGCAGATAGCCGAAAATGTGCGTATTGAGCCCGGCCCACAGCTCGTGCGTCATGCAGCGACGATCATCGTGGCAGTTCTCGCGTCCGCCGCATTGCGTCGCGTCGATCGGCTCATCGACCGCCATGATGATGTCCGCTACCGCCACGAGCTCGGGGGCCCGGCCAAGGGTGTAGCCACCGCCCGGACCGCGAACGCTGTCGACCAGACCGTGGCGGCGCAGCTTGCCGAACAGCTGCTCCAGGTAAGACAGCGAAATCCCCTGACGATCCGAGATCGCCGCCAGCGTGACCGGGCCGCGCACGCCGTGCATGGCGACGTCGATCATCGCGGTCACTGCAAAACGTCCTTTGGTCGTCAGGCGCATCGTCGAGGGGTGGCCGGTCGGCGTCGTCCGCTCGGCCAGGCCATCGTAGAATACCCGAATAAATTAGTCAACTAAATGGGCGGGAAGTTCAGTTCGACGAGCGCCCAATTTACTCGAGCATCTTGTTGATCTGTCTTGGGTCGAACGCGTCGGCAACGGCCTTCGCCTCCCCGCAGTCCATGCCTTCGTGCTGAAGGAGCGTGACGAGCCGGTTGAACCGTTCCTCGGTCGCCGCCGCGTGATCAAGGAGCTTATGGATCGCCTGCACGACCGGGTCGTCCATGTCCGACGATATCGCGTAGGCCGAGAATCCGATGCGAGCCGCCTGCGCTTCGCGCCGGTCGCGGTCGTCGGTGGTGACGACGCGCGCGGGTATTCCGACCGCGGTCGCACCGGCCGGGACGTTGCGCACGACGACCGCGTTCGACCCGATCTTCGCGCTGTCGCCGACCAGGATGGGACCGAGGATCTTGGCGCCGGCGCCGATGACGACGCCGCGGCCCAGCGTCGGGTGGCGCTTGCCCTGGTTCCACGACGTCCCGCCCAGCGTGACACCATGGTAAAGCGTTGAATCGTCGCCGATTTCCGCAGTCTCCCCGATGACGACGCCCATGCCGTGGTCGATGAACACCCGCCGTCCGATGATCGCGCCGGGATGGATTTCGATGCCGGTGAGCCACCGCCCCCAGTGGGCGAGCCACCGCGCGAGCCAGCGGAAATTGGCGCGCCACAGCCGGTGCACGACCGCGCGATGCCAGACCAGCGCGTGCAGGCCCGGATAGCAGGTCAGAACTTCCCAGGCGCTGCGGGCCGCCGGGTCCCGGTCGAACACGACGGCAACGTCCTCGCGAAGACGGGCGAACATCCTGTGATTATGCCATCGGTTCCCGACTGATTCGGTCAACTATTGCCGCGCTTGCCGTTCGATCAGTTCATCGATGCGGGACAGGATGCCCCGCAGGATGTTGACCTCCTCGCGCTCGAGTCCCGCGCGCGCAAACAGGCGCCGCAGCCGCGGCAGCAGGCGCCGCGGCCGGTGCGGATCGAGGAAGCGCAATCCGATCAGCGTGCGCTCGGCATGCGCGAGAAGGGTGGCGACATCGTCGTGGGTCGCGGGCGCGAAGCGCGGTGCCTGCCATACGCGGTCGCCGAGCGCGGCGACCCGCATTTCCCACGCTGCGATCTGCACGGCAGCGGCGAGGTTCAGCGACGGATAATCGGGATTGGCCGCGATCGTCGCGACGCTCGTGCACTGTGCCAGCTCGTCGTTGGTGAGCCCTGACATCTCGGTGCCGAACACGAGCGCGACGTCCGCGGTTGCTGCGCGCTCGATCGCAAGCGCTGCCGCGCCGCGGACCGTATGGACCTGGCCGGCGAATTCGCGCGGACGCGCGGAAAACCCGACCGACATCTGCGTGCCGGTCAACGCTTCTGCGAGCGTCGCCACCACGCGCGCGGCATCGAGAACGACCGTCGCACCGCGCGCCAACGCAATCGCATCGGCGTGCGGAAAGCGCGCGGGATCGACGAGCACGAGGCGCGCGATGCCCATCGTGTGCATCGCGCGTGCGGCAGCTCCGACGTTCGCAGGCAGCGACGGACGCACGAGCACGACGCGCAGGCGATCGAGTTGCCTGCGCCCGTCGCCTACGGATGCGTCGATGAAGGACGTCAGTGTCAACCTTGTGTGAGCAGAAGCAGGCGGCGCTTGCCCGACTGACGAAGTCGCACGCGACGTTCGAGCATAGACGTTTTCGGAAACGCGACGCTGGCTGCGCTTATCCGCACGGTAGAATGGGTCGGCCATGCATCCGATGCTCACGACGGCCGTGAAGGCCGCACGCCGCGCCGGCAACGTCATCACGCGCGGCGCGCGCGACCTCGACTTGCTGACCGTGACGGCGAAGGGGCCAAAGGATTTCGTGAGCGAGGTCGACCATGCCGCCGAAGCCGCGATCGTCGAAACGCTGCACGGCGCATATCCTGACCACGCGATCCTCGCCGAGGAAGGCACGGGCCGCGGCCGGAATCCGGATGCCGAATACGTCTGGATCATCGATCCGCTCGACGGCACGACCAATTTCCTGCACGGGTTCCCGCAGTACTGCGTGTCGATCGCGCTTGCGCACAAAGAAGTCGTGACGCAGGCAGTCATCTACGATCCGGTGCGCAACGATCTTTTCACCGCAACGCGCGGTCGCGGCGCGTTCCTCAACGATCGCCGCATTCGCGTGTCCAGGCGCACGCATCTGCGCGACTGCCTGATCGGCACCGGCTTCCCGTTTCGCGACGGCAGCTACCTCGACACATATCTGCAGATGATGAGGGTAATGATCCAGCAGTCGGCCGGACTGCGCCGCCCGGGCGCCGCTGCACTCGATCTCGCGTATGTCGCCTCGGGTTTCTACGACGGTTTTTTCGAGATCGGCCTGAACGCGTGGGACGTCGCCGCCGGCAGCCTTCTCGTGCTCGAGGCCGGCGGCCTCATCGGCGATCTCGCCGGCGAAGGCGACTATCTGCACGGCGGCCAGGTGATTGCGGCAACACCGAAGGTATTCGCGCAGATCATCCAGGCGCTCGCTCCGTATCGCGAGGGATTGATCCGCGAACGCGCTGCCGCGGCAAGCGCACGCTAGCGTTTTCTTCGCACCAACGTATGGCTGCGCCAGGCGCGCCGAAGCTCGCAACGCGGCGCCGTGTGGACGCGCGCCTCGTCAGTCGCGTATACGCGCGGTGGGCTCGCGCTCGTCGTCGGCCGGGGCTGACACGCGCTCGATGACGCTGCGCGATCCATCAGCGCGCTCGGGCCGCCGCACCTCGGGCGTCAACAGCTCGATCCTTCCGCGCGAGGCCGCCCATTCGAGCAGCAACGCATAACCGACAGCAAGCAACACCGGCCCGAGGAATACGCCGATGAACCCGAACGCAATCGCACCGCCGAGTACGCCGAGCAGCACGAGCACGAACGGCAAGTCGACGCCGCGGCTGATCAGCAACGGCTTGATCACGTTGTCGATCGTCGACACCGCGAGCGCGCCCCAGAGCAGCACGAACAGTCCCCATCCCGTGGCGCCCGTCTGGATCAGCCACAGCCCGGCCGGCACCCACACCAGCGGCGGCCCGATCGGGACCGGTGACAGCACGAAGGTCAGCAAACCGAGCAGCGGCGCCGCCTGAATACCCGCGATCCAGAATCCAATGGCTGCAACGACGCCCTGCACGAGTGCCGTTCCGAGGATACCGACGACGACGCCGCGCACCGTCGCCGTCGCCACCGACGCGAGATGCGTGCCCCGATCGCCGGCGATCCGCTGCGCCGCGGTACGAATATGCGCGACGATCGCATGGCCGTCGCGGTACATGAACCACGCGATGAAAAGTGCCAGCGTCATCTGCAAAATGGCACCGACGACCGAGGCACCCGACGCGACCGCGAATTTGCGCAGCGGCTCGACGTAGTCGCGCAGCACGCCAAGCAATTGCGCGGTGTCGTGCGCCATGCTCGTCCAGTACGCCGCGACGGTCGAGCCGATCACCGGAAGATTGGCAACCCATGCCGGCGGCTCGGGCGGGCCGCTTTCCAGCAGACTGCGACCCCACGCAGCCATCACCGCGGCGTTGTCCGCAATCGTCGCGCCGACGACGATGAACGGCGCCAGCATCAACAGCGCCAGCAGGAACACCATCGCGAGCGAAGCGAGGCCGTCGCGGCCGCGGAAGCGCGTCGCGACGAACAAATACAGCGGCCATGTCGTCGTGCAGAGAATCGCCGCCCACACGAGCGCGGTGATGAACGGCTGCAACACGAAAAAGCAGCCGGCGATCAGCATCGCGAGCATCGCGAGCGTCAGTGCCTGGTCTACCCGGGACGACGGCCGCGGCAGATCAGTGGCTCGCGCCCGGTGCGGCCGACGCGAGCAACGCGTCGATTCGAGCGCGGAGCTGGTCGCTATCCACCGGCTTGACGAGGTAGCCGGAGAATCCGGCAGCCTTGGCCGCCTGTTCGGTGTCACGCGGCTGGCCGTACCCGGTCAGCGCGAGCAGCTTCGCGCGCCCAACAACCGGATGCGCGAGGAGCTTTCGCGCGAGCTCGTAACCGGTCATTCCGGGCAAGCCGATGTCGAGCACGATGACGTCCGGGTCCATGGCAATCGCCGACTTCATCGCGGTATCCGGATCGTGCGCGGTCTGCACGTCGAAGCCGTTCATCGTCAACAGTGTTTCGAGCGCGTCGGCCGCGTCGACGTTGTCGTCGACGACGAGCAGTCGATAGGGCCGCTTGTCCGTCGCGGACGTCGCACGGCTCGCCTCGCTCGCTTCATCCGCCGCAGGCAGCGTCAGCGTGAACGCGCTTCCGTAACCGGAACCCGCGCTTTCCACGGCGACCGAGCCACCCATCAGCTTCATCAACCGACCGACGATGGCGAGGCCGGTGCCAAGGCCCTGCGACGCAACGCGATCGGCGTATCGGTCGAACAGATCGAACAGGCGCGGCTGCACGCTTGCGTCGATCCCCTGCCCCGTGTCGCTGACGGTGATCTCGACCACATCGTCGACACGCGTGGCCGAAACGCTGAGATCGCCGGACTTCGGCGTGAACTTCGAGGCGTTGCCGACGAGGTTGCCGATCACCTGCGCGAGCCGATCGGCGTCGGCGATGACGGCGAGTCCGCGTGGCTTGATATCGACGGCGAGCCGCTGTCCTCGATCCCTGATGACCGCGGCGTGGCGTGCGACAGCGCGCTCGACTGCCTGCGCCACATCGACCCGTTCGCGCGCGAGCTGGACGTTGCCACTGTCGATGCGCGACAAGTCGAGCAGATCGCCTACCACTTCAGCCAGGCGTGCGCTTTGACGCTCGATGATGTCGTGTGCGCGGGCTGCGCGCGGATCGTCGCTCACCTGCAGATGGCGCAGCAGTTCGATCGAGCTGCGTATGGGCGCGAGCGGGTTACGCAATTCGTGCGCGAGGGACGCGAGGAACATGCCCTTGCGCTGCTCGAACGCGCCGAGCGTTGCGTCGGCTTCCTTGCGCTCGGTGATGTCGACACCGGCGTCGATGTAACCAGCGAAGGTGCCGTCGCCGTCGAAGCGAGGCGTTCCCGTGTCGAGCACCCAGCGGTAGCTGCCATCGTGGCAGCGCAGCCGATATTCGAGCGTGAACGGCGCGCGGCGCTCGAACGCGTCGCTGAATGCCGCCTGCCGCGGACCGAAGTCTTCCGGATGAATGCTGGCGGTCCAGCCGTCACCCAGCTCCTGCTCGAGCGTGCGACCGGTGAACGCCAGCCACGAACGGTTCGCGTAGACGAGCGCGCGCTCCGCGTCGCACATCCACACCAGCACCGGCATCTGATCGGCGAGGACGCGAAAGCGCGCCTCGCTCTCTTCGAGCGCCGCGCGCGCGTGGCGCGCCTCCGTGACGTCGCGAAACACGAGCACGAATCCGCCTGCACTCCGTTCGTCGCGAATAGCGCTCGTCTTGAATTCGATCAGCCGCTCGGTACCGTCGCGCGACACGAGCACGGTGTCCTCCGCACGCACCGTCGCGGCGTCGAGCGGCGCGTCGAGCCAGCGCCGCGTCTTCTCATCGAGCGTGCGAAACACCTTCGTGAGCGGCCTGCCGATCGCCTCGGCCGCCGGCCATCCGGTCATCGATGTCGCGCAATCGTTGACGAACGTGACGTTGCCCTGGACATCGGTGGCGATGACCGCCTCGGTGATCGCGCGGAGCGTCACCTCCGAACGGTCGCGTTCGGCCGCAAGGTCGCCCTGCGCCTGCTCGAGCCTTGCTTCACGCGCGAGCACCTCCTTCGCGAGCGCCTGCGCGCGCTCACGCGATGCGCGCAGCGCGGACGCGATGCCGCCGATGGAAAGTGCTGCCGCGCCGTAGAGCCCGAGCTGAACGGCATCGTCGATGTCGATCGAACCGAACCGATCGCCCGGGCTCAAGTACCCGTACCAGGCGATCGCGCCGCCCAGCAGCGTTGCGACGACGGCAGGACCGAGCCCGCCGTACCACGCAGCAAATGCCACCGCCATCAACAGCGGCGAGTATGTCATCTGGTGACCGAGCAGCGGATCGAGCACCGCACGCACTCCCCATGCAGCGATGCATGCAAGCACGGCGATCGCATACGCCAGCGTGACGTCGGTGAGCTGCGCGCGCGACAGCGGCTGCTCCGGCGCTTCGTCCACCGTATCGGCGGTGTCTGCGTCGTGGCCGAGCGAGTTCAACACCCACGCGACGACGAACGCCACGATGGCCGGCAGGCCGAGACCAAGGCCGGCGACCGTCAGCGCCACGACCAGATCGTCGACGCCGACGGTTCGAAACACCGCCCAGACGATGACCGCGGCGCTCGCGACGAGGAACGCACCGCCGATCCACGTCAGCCCGCGCGCGATCTGCGACAGCGTGCGGTCGTGCTCGAGTCCCGCTTCGACGGAAGGCGCCGGCACAGTTTAGGGCCTAGGTTGGATTGCGGACGTTGCACCGGACAGGTTGCAACATCCTGCGCTGCTGTTAAGACGCGGTTCGATCGCCGATCGCGCGTATTCGCGACCGGCACCGCGACGTCCATTGTATCGAGTGCCGCGAACGCCCCTGCGTCGCGATGGAACCGCTCAGCGGCTCACGGGCCCGCCGGCTCTTCCCGCAAGGCGCATGCGCGTTGCGGCACTGGGCCGCACGCTCCGCGCCGTTGCCGAACCGGCGAGCCGTCGATACAGCGCGCCCATGCGCAGCGCCGCCGCACGCTGCGGCCACGAGACCGCCGCACGCGCGCGGGCGCATTCGCCCAGCGCTTGACGGCGGCGGACGTCGCCGAGCAACGCATCGACATAGGCAGCGATCTGCGCAACGTCGCCCGGGCCAACCAGCAGCCCCGATCGCTCGTGCTCGATCAACTCGGGAATGCCGCCGACCGCCGTCGCGATCACCGGCACCCCTGCCGCCATTGCTTCCATCAACGCGAGCGGCATGCCCTCCGCATGCGATGGCACGATCACCAGTGAAAGCGATCGCATCAGCGCGGGGACGTCGTCACGTTCACCGAGGAAATGCACGTTCCCCGCGATGCCGAAAGCTTCGGCGCTCGCTGCGAGCGACGTGCGCATGGGCCCGTTGCCGATGACGACGAAGGCCGCCTCGGGATGCGTCTTCGACACGAGCCATGCAACGCGCAGGAACGCATCGGGCGCTTTTTCCGCAGACAGTCGCCCGATGAATCCGATGCAAGGCGTGGCCGGAGCAAGCCCGAGCAATGCCGCGACGTCCACGCTGTCCGACGCCGGATCGGGCACGCCGTTCGGTATCAGATGCAGGTTATCCACGGACACGCCGAGCGCACGCGCGTGGCTGTAGGCGACGCGGCAGACGACGCAAAGGTGCGTCGCATCGCCGAATCGATGCGCTTCGAGGTCGAGCATCGGGATCGCCCGGCCGTGGATCGTCGCAACGCACGGCCGCCCGGTCAGGCTGCTGACGAGCGCACCCAGCACATGAGCGTTCGACAGGTGCGCATGCAGGACGTCGACGCCTTCGTCCTGCACGAACGTCGACGCCATCTGCAGCGTTGGCCACGCCGGATCGTCCCGCACGGCACCGATCAGCACGTCGCAACCCGCGTCGCGAAGCGCGCTCGTCACGACGCTTTCGAAGGGACACAGCGCCGTCATGCGGAATGCGTCGCGCGGCAGTTCGCGCGCAAGCCGGATCACCGTGGTCTCCATCCCCCCCACGATCGAGTTGCCGAGAAGCTGCAGCACGTGGAGCGGTCGCGCGGCTGGCGCTTGATCGATGGCGTTTGTGCTCATCGGTGCCCCAACCGCAGCCATGCCGACGCCGTGCCGGCGAAAATGCGCTCGCGCGCGGCAGCGTCCACATCGAGCGCGTCGAACAAACGGCGCACGGTGTCGATGCGCGCGGCGATGTCGGCGCCGGGGCAAGGCAGGAAGCAGTCGCTGCCGAATTGCAGCAGCGCCGGAGTCAAGACGTCGAG
>JAICVH010000182.1 GCA_025935435.1 Burkholderiales bacterium | reverse complement strand
TTTCGATACGCCGTGCGCACTGAAGATCACCGTCCCGCCGTCGGGCACTTCGTTGAGTTCCTCGACGAAAACTGCGCCCTTCCGTTTCAAGTCGTCGACCACGAAGCGGTTGTGCACGACTTCATGGCGAACGTAGATCGGCGCGCCGAATTGCGCGAGCGCCTGCTCGACGATGGCAATCGCGCGATCGACGCCGGCACAGAAGCCGCGTGGGTTGGCAAGCAGAACGTCCATTCAGCGACCTCGGTCGCGGCGCTCTGACGAGCGTCGTTCACGAAAGCTGTCGACAATGAGTGCGGCGGCACCCACGGTGATTGCGCTGTCCGCGACGTTGAACGCCGGGTAATACCAATCGCGGTAGTGCAGCAGCATGAAGTCGACGACGTGGCCGAGCGCCAGCCGGTCGTAGAGGTTGCCGAGCGCGCCGCCGATGATCAGGGCGAGTCCCGCGCAAAACAGCGCGCGACCGCCGCGCCACATGAACCAGAGCATCGCGGCGCATGCGCCGATTGCAATCAGCGTGAATAGCCAGCGCTGCCAGCCGTCCTCCCCAGCCAGGAAGCTGAACGCGGCACCGCGATTGAAGGCAAGCACGAGGCTCGCGAACGGCGTCAGCGTCAGCTGCTCGCCGGGCCGAAACACCGCGAGGACCCAGTGTTTCGTCAGCTGATCGACGACGATGACGGCGAACGCCAGCCATAGCCAGCGAAGATTCGCGGCGGAGGGTGCAGTGCGCAGGACGCTGGTGTTCATTTGCTGTCGTCAGGCGCGACTGCGTACTTCACCGGCCCCGTACAAATTGGCGATGCACCGCCCGCACAATCCGGGATGCGCGGCATCGCGGCCGACGTCACTGCGCCAATGCCAGCAGCGCTCGCACTTGGGATGCGCGCTCGAAGAAACGCTGATCGTCAGCGCATTGCCGCGTGTCACGCGCGCGGACGACGTGATCAGCACGAAACGCAGATCATCGCCGAGCGACGCGAGCGCGCGGTAATCCTCCGCGTCGGCGACGATTTCGACGTCCGCCTGCAGCGACGAACCGATGCCGCCGGCCTGCCGCACCGCCTCGAGCTCCTTCTGCACCATCGCGCGTACGGCAAGGATGCGCTCCCAGCGTGCAGCGAGCGCCGTCGCCTCCGGGATCGACGGCAGCATGCCTTCCCAGGTGTGCACGAAAATGGTTGGATCGTGGGGGCGCAGAATCTGCCACGCCTCCTCCGCGGTGAACGACAGGATCGGTGCCATCAGCTTCAGCAGTGCATCGCGGATCAGCGCCAGCGCGGTTTGCGCGGAGCGCCGCGCGACGCTCGCTGCCGCCGTCGTGTACAGCCGATCCTTCAGCACGTCCAGGTAGAAGCCCCCGAGGTCTTCGGAGCAATAGGTCTGCAAGCGCTGCACGACGAGGTGAAACTCGTAGCGCGCGTAGTCGTTCGCGACGGCGTCGGCCATCGCCCTCGCCTTGATCAGCGCGAAGCGATCGAGCTCGAACAGTTCGCCGAGCGGTACGGCGTCGCGCACGGGATCGAAGTCCGCGGTATTCGCCATCAGGAAGCGCAGCGTGTTGCGTATGCGCCGATAGCCTTCGACGACGCGCTTCAGGATCTCGTCGGAAATGGACAGTTCGCCTGAATAGTCGGTCGCACCGACCCACAACCGCAGGATTTCGGCGCCGAGCGTACCGGCGACCTTTTGCGGCACGACGACGTTCCCGCGCGATTTGGACATCTTGCGGCCCTCGCCGTCGACGGCGAAGCCGTGCGTCAGCAACGCCTTGTACGGCGGCACGCCGTTCAACATGCACGACGTCAACAGCGACGAATGAAACCAGCCGCGATGCTGATCCGATCCTTCGAGGTACAGGTCCGCGGGGAATCCGGTTTCCGACGGATGCGAACCCGCATGCGCACGACGCCCGTCCGGGCCGCCCATCACCGTCTGATGCGTCGTCCCCGAATCGAACCACACGTCGAGCGTGTCGGTCAGTTTGCGATAGCGCGTCTCGTCGACGCCGAAATCCTCGCTCGTCGATTCGAACCAGGTTTCGATGCCGCCGGCTTCGACTTTCGTGGCGGCCAGCTCCAGCAGCTCCAGCGTATCCGGATGCAGTTCCTCGGTGGTGCGGTCGACGAAAAACGGCAGCGGCGTACCCCACTGCCGCTGCCGCGACAGCGTCCAGTCTGGGCGGTTGGCGATCATTCCCGACAGCCGCGCCTTGCCCCACGCCGGAAAGAACTCGGTCGCGTCGACACCGCGGAGCGCCGTCGTTCGCAACGGCTCCGCCGGTTTGGCGCCGCGAAACCCCGGCACGTCGTCCATGCCGGCAAACCATTGCGTCGTCGCACGGTAGATGATCGGCGTCTTGTGGCGCCAGCAGTGCATGTAGCTGTGCGTGAATTTCTCCGCGTGGAACAGCGTGCCCGTTTCCTCGAGCTTGGCGACGATCCGCGGGTTCGCATCCCAGATGCGCATGCCGCCGAAGAACGGCAGATCGGCGGCGAAGCGACCATCCGCTTGCACCGGCTTCAGGATTTCGTCGTCGGTCATGCCGTAGCGCCGGCACGACAGGAAGTCGTCGATGCCGTACGCGGGCGAACTGTGCACGATGCCGGTGCCCTGTTCGAGCGTAACGAAGTCGCCGAGGTAGATCGGAGACGCGCGCTGATGAAACGGATGCTGGAACGCAATACGCTCGAGCGCTGCGCCGCGCGTCGTCGCGACGATCGAACCGGTCATCCCGTAGCGGCCAAGACATGCCGCGACCAGGTCCTGCGCAATCAACAGCTGGCCGCGCGGCGTGGCGACGAGCGCGTACACGACGTCCGGGTGCACGTTCAGCGCCTGGTTCGCGGGAATCGTCCACGGCGTTGTCGTCCAGATCATCGCGTACACCGGGCCGTCCGGCGGCAGCTTCAGGCTAAACGCCTCGGCGAGTTTCGCGCGCTCGGTAGCATCGATGAGCGGGAAGCCGACGTCGATCGCACTGTCGACGCGGTCCTCGTACTCGACCTCGGCTTCGGCGAGCGCGCTCTGGCAATCGAAGCACCAGTTGACGGGCTTCAGGCCGCGATACAGATAGCCTTTCTTCAGCAGGCGGCCGAGCGTACGGATCTCGTCGGCCTCGTTGCGGAAGTTCATCGTCGTGTACGGATGGTCCCAGTCGCCGAGAACACCGAGTCGCTGGAAGTCCTTCTTCTGGCGCTCGATCTGCTCGGCCGCGTACGCGCGACACAGGCGTTGCGTCTCGGCCGTCGACAGGTTCTTGCCGTACGTTTTCTCGATCTGCACCTCGATCGGCATGCCGTGGCAATCCCACCCCGGCACATACGGGACGTCGAAGCCGGCGAGCGTGCGGCTCTTGACGATCGTGTCCTTCAGGATCTTGTTGACCGCGTGCCCGATGTGGATGTCGCCGTTCGCGTACGGCGGTCCGTCGTGGAGAATGAAGCGCGGCCGTCCTTTCGACGCCGCGCGAATCGCGTCGTACACACGATTGCGGCGCCAGCCGTCGACCCACGCTGGTTCGCGTCGCGCGAGGTCACCGCGCATCGGAAACGGCGTGTCCGGCAAGTTCAGCGTCGGCTTGTAATCGATCCGGGCGTCGTCAGGCATGAATCGGGGTCTTCCTGTTCAATCCTTTTACATCGAGCCGATCGGTCGTCGTATCAACCGAGTGCCGCGAAATAGTCGCGCGCGTCGTTCACGTCGCGGCCGATCTGCTGCACGAGCGCGTCGACGTCCGCAAAACGCGCTTCTTCACGAAGTTTGTGGAGGAATTCGACGGTGATGCGCCGGCCGTAAATCATGGCGTCGAAATCGAGCATGAATACTTCGAGGAGCGGTTTGCCGTCGGTCGCCACCGTAGGCCGCACCCCGATGCTCGCGACACCCGGGCGTGGCCCACCGGGCAGGCCATGCACGCGTACGGTGAAGATGCCGGTCAACGCCGGCCTGCGGCGCAGCGCGATGTTCGCCGTCGGAAAACCGAACGCGCGGCCTCGCTTTTCGCCGTGAACGACGCGGCCGGTGATCGCGTAGTTGCGGCCGAGCAGCGCTGCGGCGTGTTCGACGTCGCCCTCGGCAAGCGCTCGACGCACAGCCGTGCTCGATGCACGTTCTCCATCGACATCGACGGTACGCATCGCCTCGACGCTGAAGCTGCGCGCCGTGCGTCGCAAGAATGCGAGATCTCCTTCTCGACCGCGGCCGAACCGAAAGTCGTCGCCGACCAGGACCCAGCGCGCTTTGACGCCGTCCTCCAGCACGGTCTGAACGAACTCGGCTGCGGTAAGCGACGCAAGGCGCGCGTTGAAGCGCGCGACGTAGGTGATCGCGACACCGTACGCGCGGAACAGGTCGAGCTTCGCGCGGAGCGTGGATAACCGCGGCGGCGCCGCTGCCGGCGCGAAGAACTCGCGCGGATGCGGGTCGAACGTCATGACCGCGGGCGCGAGCCGCAGGTCTTCGGCCGCTTCGATCAGCCGCGACAACATCGCCTGGTGGCCGCGATGGACGCCATCGAAATTGCCGATCGTCAGCGCGACCGGTGCGTCCGCTGCGCTCGCGAGTTTGCGCTGTACACGCACGTGTGACGCGCGGCACGGAGGCGGCCGTCACGCGATGCGAACGGCGTGCCGCGCTGCGGTATCCCTTTGGAAAAGCTGGCTATTTTAGCTTAGCGCCGAACTGGCCGACGGTGCGGCGGCAACCGGGTCGACCGCGAAGGGCTCCTCCTGCCAGCCGCCGTCGACGAGTGGATGGTAAAGCGCAATCCTTGTCGGGCGGCGCTCGTACGCACTTGCGATACGGGCATAGCGCGCAAGCTGCGGACGATACCGTGCGAACTCTTCGCGCAGAAACGCGTGCGGATCGCCGCCCAGGTGTGAACCCGTCTTGAAATCGACGATGTAGCGAACCCCGTCGGCGACGAAACTCCGGTCGATGACGATGTGCACGACGCGCCCGGCGTCGAGGCCCGCCAGCGCCCACTCGCTTCGAGCATCGCGATGTTCGCGGGCAAACAGCCAGCGGCCGCGCGGGTCTGCCAGCGTGCGCGCGATCACCGCCGCCACGCGCTGCGCGGCGCGCTCGCGTCGATCGGACTCGACGCCTTCGCTCGCGAGTTCGACGAGGATGCGTTCACGCTCGCGTTGCAAACGCCGTTCGTCCCAGGCATCCAGTCCCTCTGCGGCCACCTGAGCCAGCAACCGGTGCGCCACCGTGCCGATGGCAGCCGCGACGGCGTCGGCCCAGTCGAACACCGGCGCGTCGATACGTGCTGCAATGCCGGGCGGCGCCGGCAACGCCGTGGGAAATGGCGGCGGCTTCCAGTCGAGCGAGAGTCTCACCAGCTCGCGCTCGACGGGCGTGGCAGCGGACTTTTCGGCAGCGGCAAGCGTTGCGAGCGAAAGTAGGGTCAGACTCGACTTTTCCAAAATCGGAAAACTCGAGTCCGACCCTGCGCTCGCGTCGAAACCGGTCGCTTCCAGCGCTTGCCACAGCCGCTCGAGCGCGCTGCCGCGCGCCGGGCGTTTCCATCCGGACCCATCGGCCGCCGGGGTTGCAACAGCCGTCAAATGCAGGCGAGTGCGGGCGCGTGTCGCGCCAACGTAAAGCAGGCGACCGAGTTCCGCGGCCTCTTCGGCAATGTCGAGCTCGTTCAGCCACGCGTAGACCGGATCCTGCTCGGCGCGCACGCCGGCGCGTCCACGCATCGGCGCGAGGACGAGCGTTGGCTGGCCGTGA
>JAICVH010000530.1 GCA_025935435.1 Burkholderiales bacterium | reverse complement strand
CGGCGCTTGCGGAATCGTGGACGGTCTCCCCCGATGGCAAGACGTACACGTTCAAGCTGCGCAAGGGCGTCAAATTCCACAGCAACGCGAATTTCAAGCCGTCGCGCGACTTCAACGCCGACGACGTGCTGTTTTCGTGGTACCGGATGGCGGACGACAATCATCCATTCCACAAATTCACCGCCGGCCAGACGTACGCGTACTTCGATGATATGGGCATGAAGAACATCGTCGACAAGGTCGAGAAGCTCGACGACTACACCGTGCGTTTCGCGCTGAAGCGACCCGAGGCGCCGTTTCTCGCCGACATGGCGATGGACTTCGCGTCGATCTTGTCGAAGGAATACTTCGACACGATGATGAAAAAGGGCACGCCGAACGCCGCGGACGTCTATCCGATCGGCACCGGGCCGTTCGAGTTCGTCAGCTATCAAAAGGACGCGACGATTCGCTACAAGGCGTTCGATCGGCACTGGAAGGGCCGCCCGAAGATCGACAACCTCGTCTATTCGATCACGCGCGACGCGACCGCCCGGTATGCAAAGCTCAAGACCGGTGAATGCCATGTGATGGCGTTCCCGAAGCCCGCGGACCTCGATGAAATGCGCAAGGATCCGCAGCTGACGATCCAGCAGAAGGAAGGCCTCAACATCGGCTACATCGCGTTCAACGTCGAAAAGAAGCCGTTCGACAACAAGCTGGTGCGCCAGGCGCTCAACCTCGCAACGAACAAGGAAGCGATTCTCAAGGCCGTATACCAGGGGAACGGCCAGGTCGCGAAGAATCCGATTCCGCCGATCCTGTGGAGCTACAACAACGCGGTGCAGGATTATCCGTACGATCCGGCGAAGGCGAAGCAATTGCTCGCGCAGGCGGGGTATGCCAACGGTTTCGAGGTCGACCTGTGGTATCTGCCGGTGACGCGTCCGTACAACCCGGATGGCAAGCGCATGGCCGAGTTGATCCAGGCGGACTGGGAAAAAGTCGGCGTCAAGGCCAAGCTCCTCACCTACGAGTGGGCGGAATATCGCAAGCGCAGCAAGACCGGCGAACAGGCGGCGATGATGTTCGGCTGGTCGGGCGACAACGGCGATCCGGACAATTTCTTCGTGCCACTCCTGGGTTGCGAGGCGGTGAAAGGTGGCGGAAACGTCGCGCGCTGGTGCAACAAGCCGTTCGAGGATCTGGTCATCAAGGCCGCGCAGACGCCGAAGCAGGCGGATCGCGCGAAGCTGTACGAGCAGGCGCAGGTCATCGTCAAGGAGGAGGCGCCCTGGATCACGATCGCACACTCGGTGCGGTTCGACCCGCTGCGCAAGGAAGTGCTGGGCTACAAGATGGATGCCACGGCGCATCATTACTTCTCGAACGCGGATCTCGCGAAGCAGCCGTGATCGCACGGGCGCGGGGTTGCTCGACCCCGCGTCCGGCGATTGCCCGATCCGCTAGCGGGTAACAATCGCCGCGCCGATCCGGCGCGGCCCGTCGATGTTCGGTTTTTTCCTGCGGCGCGTGGCGCTGATCGTTCCGACGTTCATCGGCGTCACGCTCCTCGCGTTCGCGCTCATTCACCTGATTCCCGGCGATCCGGTCGAGAACCTGTCGGGTGAGCGCGGCATGGACCCCGCGCGGCGCGAGCGGCTGTTGCACGAGTTCGGGCTCGATCGGCCGCTGCCGGTGCAGTACGCAACCTACATCGGCCAGGTTCTGCGCGGCGATCTGGGAACGTCGCTGACGACGCACGAAAGCGTCGCGCGGGAGTTTGCGACGCTCTTTCCGGCGACGGTCGAACTCGCGTTCTTCGCGCTGGTGTTTGCGGTCGTCATCGGCTTGCCCGCCGGCATCCTTGCGGCAGTGCGGCGCAACACGGCCACCGATTACACGGTGATGGGTCTCTCCCTCACCGGTTATTCGATGCCGATCTTCTGGTGGGCGCTGCTGCTGATCCTGTTCTTCTCCGTCCAGCTCGGCTGGACGCCGGTGTCCGGACGGATCGCCGTGCAGTACGACGTGCCGGCGCTCACGGGCTTCATGCTGATCGACACGCTGCGCGCCGGTGATCCAGCCGCGTTCCGTTCGGCGCTTTCCCATCTGATTCTGCCAACGATCGCGCTCGGCACCATTCCGCTTGCGGTCATCGCAAGGATGACGCGTTCGTCGATGCTCGAAGTGCTGCGTGAAGATTATGTCCGCGCGGCGCGCGCGAAAGGTCTTCCGCGCTGGCGCGTCATCGTCGTCCATGCGCTTCGCAATGCGCTGATCCCTGTGATCACCGTCGTCGGATTGCAAGTGGGCCTGCTGCTGTCGGGCGCGATTCTCACCGAAACGATTTTTTCGTGGCCGGGCGTCGGCAACTGGCTCATCCACGGCGTGCAGTCGCGCGACTATCCGGTGGTGCAGGGCGGCATCCTGCTGATCGCGACCATCGTCATCACCGTCAATCTGATCGTCGACATGCTGTATGGCGTCATCAATCCGCGGATACGCCATGCCTGACGTGCTGCCACCGTTCGCCGCAGCGGCTGCAGTCGAGCGCGACGAACCGCGCGCCGTCGTTGCGGACAGCCTCGGTCGCGAGTTCCAACCGGCGCCCCCGTCGCGCTTTCGCGAATTCTGGCGCGCGTTCGCGCAAAACCGCGGTGCGGTCATTGGCCTGTCGCTTGTCGCATTGCTCGTCGTGCTAGCGCTCG
>JAICVH010000422.1 GCA_025935435.1 Burkholderiales bacterium | reverse complement strand
CGATGCCGTTCGTCGATGTCATCCGGCGCGTGCTCGAAGGCAGCGGCGAATGTGCCGAGAAGGGCTGGGTGTTCCTGGGCCTGTCGATCGCCGGCTGGACGTTCGTCTTTTTCGCCGGACTGATCGCCGCGGCCATAGCGCTGATCAGGCGCGATTGACACTGTTCCCGAGAAGGCTCTCGAAGAATTCGATGCACGCGCGCACTTTGGCGGGCGCGCGATGGCTATAGGCGGGAAGCACGGCGAATACGCCGACGCGTTCTCCTGACCAGCGCGGAAGGACGCGTTCCAACTGTCCGGCTGCAAGCAGGCGACGTACTGAAAAGTCGTACGGCCGCGCGATTCCGCAGCCGCCCAGCGCGGCATCGGTGATGCCGATACCGTCACGCGCGACTACACGCATCGGCACCTCGACGACCTCGCGCGATGTACCCTTGAGGAATTCCCAGCGCGCGTTCGGCTCCTCGTCCCGGCGCGCATAGACGATGGCGCGATGACGAACGAGATCTTCGGGACCGTGCGGAACGCCCCACTGGCGTAGATATGCGCGCGACGCGCAAGTGACCGCGGTCGTCCATGCGATACGCCGCGAAATGAGGCCGGAGTCGCCGAGCGCGCCGATCCGCAACACGACGTCGAGGCCGTCATCGACGACGGCCGCCGGCGAATTCGTCATGATCGTTGCGACGGAAAGGTCCGGATAAGCGTCGAGAAACGCGCCGAGTTCACTCAGCACCAGCGCGCGAAATGCAGGATGCAGGCCGACGCGCAGCGTGCCGCGCGGATGCGCCTGACCGCGATGAGCAAGTGCCTCCGCATCCTCCAGCTCCTGGATAATCCTCCGGCACTGCTCGTAATACACGGCCCCTTCATCGGTCAGCGCGAGTTTCCGCGTGGAGCGGCTCAACAGCTTGAAGCCGAGTTGCTGTTCGAGCGCCGCGATGATCTTGCTGAGCGCGGATGGGACGACATCCAGCGATTGCGCCGCGGCCGAAAAGCTCTTCGCCTCGACTGTCCTGCAAAAGTACGTAATGGCGCGCAGCTTATCCACGCGACGAACGCTCGCACCACGCGCTCGGCCGTTCCTGGATGGAACGAGTGAGTTTCCGCGAACGGGTCTTATGCAAGTGGCCGCTTCGCACTACGCTTCCCGCATGCCGTAAAGGGCGCAATCAGTTCGACGGAGACGCCAATGAAGCTGCTGACATTACTCGCGTGCCTTCTCCTGTGCACGGCAACTGCTTCGATCGCAGCCGCTCAATCGTACCCGAACCGGCCGCTCAAGCTGCTGGTCGGCGGGGCGCCCGGGAGTGTTCCCGACACGATGATTCGACCAATCGCCGAGCGACTCGCCGAAAAGCTGGGCCAGCCAGTAATCGTCGAGAATCGCCCCGGTGCCGCGGGAATTATCGCAATGGAAGCACTCAGAAAAAGCCCTGCCGACGGATACACGATTGCCGTCGCGACGATGTCCCAGGCGGTCTTCAACAAGTACCTGTTCAACAAACTGCCCTACGACCCGCTCACTGACCTGCAACCGATTGCCCCTCTCGTGACCGGTGCGATGGTGATTGCTGCACATCCGTCGTTTGCCGCCAACTCGCTGAAAGAATTGATCGCGTTGTCGAAGCGAGGCGGGGACAAGTTGTTCATGGCGATGCCTCAATCCGGCTCGCCGCCCCATGTCGTCGCGCTGCTGTTGAGTCGGGCCGCCGGCATCGAGGTCACCATGGTGCCTCATAAGTCCGGGACCGATGCCGTCAGCGCCGTTCTGAGTGGCCAGATACCGCTGATCATCGACGCGCCCACGATCATCTCGCCGCATGTGCGTGCCGGAACGATGAAGGCGATCGTCGTCACCGGCCGCGAACGCGAGGACGAGCTCCGCGACGTACCGACCGTTGCCGAAAGCGGAGGCCCCGCCGTGGACGGAGAAGCGTGGATCGGACTGGTAGCGCCCGCCGGCACCCCGGCGGCGATCATCAGTCGGTTGAATCAGGACCTCGCAGCCATTGTGAGTGCCGACGACCTGAAGAAGGTCATGGCGCGATTCAGTTTTCGGCCGCTGGTCGCAACACCCGACCAATTCGCGAAGACGATCAGGGACGACCATGCGAAATGGAGCGTCGTGATCAACGAAGCGGCACTCAAGGCGGACTGATCGCCCGCTTCACACATCCAATCGCTGGCACAGGCGGCGGTCGTCCATCCAGCGGCAAATGAGCATCGTCGAAGAATGGCAGGTAATGCGGGTACGCGTCGACGGCGTCGAGCTCCATTACATCGAAGCGGGCGCGGGCGAGCCGATCGTTCTACTGCATGGCGGCATGGGCGACTACCGGTCATGGCGTGCCTTCATGGGATCATTCGGCGCCTCGCACCGGGCGATCTCGTACAGTCGGCGCTACCACTTCCCGAACCGCAATGCGTGGAATGCCGTCGATCACTCGGCGTGTGCCGAAGCCGATGACCTTGAAGCGCTGCTGCGCGAAATCGGCGTCGCGCACGCTCATCTCGTAGGAACGTCGTACGGGGCGTTGACCGCCCTGGCGTTCGCGATTACCCGGCCGCAGGTCGTGTGCTCGCTGGTGCTCGTGGAGCCGCCGCTGCACCCGTGGATTCGAAGCAGCGCGCGCGGTGCGGCCGTCCACGACGCCTTCGTCAGCGCCATATGGGCGCCGGCCCGCGCAACGTTCGAGCAAGGCGACGTGCGCGGGGCCCTCCGCATCCTGATCGACGGGTTCGAATTGCAGCCGCGATTCGATCGGCTGCCGGAAACCGGCATCGCACAGATCATGGAGAACGCCCAGGCAATGGCGGCGCTGCTGTCGTCGGTGGATCCGTTTCCCAATTTGCCGCAACGTGACGTGCGCGCCCTCCGGATGCCGAGACTGATCATCCGAGGGGAATGCACGTCTGAAATTCATCGACTGGTTTGCGATGAACTGAACACGGTCATGGCAGACGCGCGGTACCTGGTTCTCGGAGGCACCGGTCACGCCTGCGTACAGCAAGACCCGTCGGCGTTCGAGACTGCCGCGCTCGATTTCATTCGGTCGACGGCGCGAATCAGCGTTACTTGAGCACTTCGTCGCGCATGCGGATGCGCGCGATCTCGTCGGCGCGCAGCGTCGCGAATCCATCGGCAAGCCCCCGTTCCAGGATCGAGGCCATTTCCGCCGCGGAGTGCAGGCGCGATACGAACACGAAATCGGCGCCCGCGTCGTAGAGCTCGAGCGCGGCAGCCGTGCGATTGGCCGTGACGACGACCTTCGCATGCGGGCACAGCCGGCGCGCTTGCTGCAGCAGGCGCAGATTG
>JAICVH010000656.1 GCA_025935435.1 Burkholderiales bacterium | reverse complement strand
TTGACCGGCCGAGACGTAATGGCAACCCGGGCAAAGGTTGCACGGCGATCGATCGGCTCGCGGCGTTTCACACAGCAGCACGCGCGCGAGCCAGCCCGCGAGCACGCGTTTGCCAATTCCGGCCGGGCCGGTAATCAGCAGCGCTTGCGGCCAGCGGTCACGGCGTGCGAGCAGGAGCGACGCCGATGCAGCCTGCCACGGCAGCGGCGCTTGCGACGCGACGCCCGGAGGCGCTTGCGCCGCGACGCCCGGAGGCGCTTGCGTGACGTCGGTGTCCGACGCGTTCACAGGCTGTCGACGATCCGCTGCAGGTCCGCGCGCACGTCGGCGAGTGGGCGCACGGCATCGATGATGCGAAATCGACGCGGCTCCGCGTTGGCGCGAGCGAGATACACGTTGCGCACGCGCTCGAAGAACGCCTGCGCCTCCTGCTCGAACTTGTCCAGTTCTCGGCCCCTGGCCTGCATGCGGTCGAGCCGAGCGCGGGACTCGGTGCCGGGAACGTCGAACAGCAGCGTCAGATCGGGATTGCACGTCGGGTGCACGAGCCGCTCGAGCGCGCCGATCCATTCGCGCGCGACGCCGTGGCCGCCGCCCTGGTACGCGTACGTAGCGTCGGTGAAACGATCGCATACGACGCAATCTCCGCGCGCGAGTGCCGGTTCGATCACTTGCACGACATGTTCCCGCCGCGCCGCGAACATCAACAGAGCTTCGCTGTCGTGCGTCATCCGTTGTTTGAGCACGATGTCGCGCAGCATTTCGCCAAGGGCAGTGCCGCCGGGTTCGCGCGTCGCGACGACCGTCATGCCGCGCGATGCAAGCGCGTCGACGAGCCACGAAGCGTGCGTGCTCTTGCCCGCGCCGTCGATGCCTTCGAGCGTGATGAAGCGGCCGCGGGTCGGAGAGACAGTCACGATCTTGGATGCGCGTGGACCACGTAGCACGCGCTCACGTGAATCAGCGCCCGCTCTTCTGATATTTTGACACGGCGCGGTTGTGCTCGATCAAATTCGCCGAGAACTCGGACGTGCCGTCGCCGCGCGATACAAAATATAGATACGAAGTCTTCGGCGGGGCCACGACGACATCGATCGATGCCTGCGACGGAAGCGCGATCGGCGTCGGCGGCAGTCCTTCGCGAAGGTACGTGTTGTAAGGCGTATCGGTTTCAAGATCGCGCTTGCGCAGATTGCCGTCGAAGCGCGATCCCATGCCGTAGATCACGGCCGGGTCGGTCTGCAGCCGCATGCCGCGCTGCAGCCGGTTGACGAACACCGAGGCGATCAGTGGCCGGTCGCCTGCGCGGCCGGTTTCCTTCTCGACGATGGACGCGAGAATCAGCGCATCGTACGGCGTCGCGAGCGGCAGATCGGGCGTGCGACGCGCCCACGCGGCGGCGAGCCGCTCGTGCAGCAGTCGGTACGCGCGCTTCAGCAACGCGAGGTCGCTGCTGCCCGTCGCGAGGAAATAGGTGTCCGGAAAGAACAGACCCTCGGGTTGCGTCTCGGCGGCGCCGATCCGCGCGAGTACCTGGGCATCGGGCCAGTCAGCGGTTTCCTGCGCGAGCTGCGTGTTTTCGCGCAACGCGCGTCGCAGTTCCGCAAACGTGGTCCCCTCGACGATCGTCACCGCCGTCTGCAGCACGTCGCCCTGCGTCAGCTTGTCGAGCAAGCGCGGCAACGTCACGCCCGCCTCGATCTCGTAGCTTCCCGCCTTGATCGCGCGGTCGGCGCCGCGCACGCGCGCAAGCCACGTCAACGCCGCCGCGTGCGGCAGTACGCCGGCATCGTGCAGGCGACGCGCGACGGACGCGAGCGATGAACCCGCCCGCACTTCGAAGTCGAATGGGCTGGTTGGCAGCGGCAACGGCGCGCCGTACCAGTCGCGCGCGACCCACGCAGCGGCGCCGGCGGCGACGAGCACGACGATGAAGAACGAGGCGGCGACACGGGATTTGCGCATGCGAATGCAACAGCGGCGTGTGTCAGGTCACC
>JAICVH010000383.1 GCA_025935435.1 Burkholderiales bacterium | reverse complement strand
TTGGGATTGGCGGCGCCGGGCGAGGTCGTTTGGGCCGCCACCGCAGCGGCGAAGCATACGGATAAAACTGCCGCGACGCTCGCGGGCATGGACAGGCGGATGGTGGACATGGTTACTCCTCGACGTCGGTTGCAGGGACGTGCGCCGCGAGCGCGGCGCTTCAACCCGCATCGCGCACGGCAGCCGCCGGCGCGAGCGAGTGCATGGATGCCTGCAATATCCGTGCGTACGCAAAGTGCCTTGGATGCAAAGCAGCGTCGCACGCACTTCAGCCCACAGGCGCGGAGCGGCACGCGCGGTAAACGTGGCGGGGCGTCGACTTCCGCGAGCTCACGCGTCGCGATCGCGAGGTGCGGTGTGACTTTGCTCTCGCGGACCGGTGCGTCAGATTTACCGGGGCGCGTGTAGCCTCGGCGCTTCGCTCCGGCGACAAAAAAGCCCCGGGGTTGCCGGGGCTCATTTTGAGCGCACATCGATCGTTTACTCTCGCGCTCCTTCTCACTCGCCTTCCAGGAAGCTCCGCAACTTCTCCGAGCGCGACGGATGCCGCAGCTTGCGCAGCGCCTTCGCCTCGATCTGGCGAATGCGCTCGCGCGTCACGTCGAACTGCTTGCCCACCTCTTCGAGCGTGTGGTCGGTGTTCATCTCGATGCCGAAGCGCATACGCAGCACCTTCGCCTCGCGTGGCGTCAACGTGTCGAGGATGTCCTTGCATACATCGCGCAATGACGCATTGACCGCTGCTTCCGACGGCGCGACCGTCGACTGATCCTCGATGAAGTCGCCTAGATGGGAGTCATCGTCGTCGCCGATCGGCGTCTCCATCGAGATCGGCTCCTTGCTGATCTTGAGGATCTTGCGAATCTTTTCTTCCGGCATCTCCATCTTCACGGCGAGCGTCGCGGGATCGGGTTCCTGCCCGGTCTCCTGCAGGATCTGCCGCGAGATCCGGTTCATCTTGTTGATCGTTTCGATCATGTGCACCGGGATGCGAATCGTGCGCGCCTGGTCGGCGATCGAACGCGTGATCGCCTGGCGGATCCACCACGTCGCGTACGTCGAAAACTTGTAGCCGCGCCTATATTCGAACTTGTCGACCGCCTTCATCAGGCCGATGTTGCCTTCCTGGATCAGGTCGAGGAATTGCAGGCCGCGGTTCGTGTATTTCTTGGCGATCGAGATCACGAGGCGCAGGTTCGCCTCGGTCATCTCGCGCTTCGCCTTGCGCGCCTTCGCCTCGCCCGTCGACATCTGCTTGTTGATTTCCTTCAGGTCTTTCAAGGGAATCATCACGCGGGTCTGCAGATCAAGCAGTTTCTGCTGCTGCTCGACGATGGCCTGACGGTACTTCGCGAGCTGCTCGCTGTACGCGTGATGCGCGCCGACTTCGCGGTCGATCCAGCGCAGCGATGTTTCGTGGGCAAGAAACGCCTTGATGAAATCCGGGCGCGGCATCCCGCCCTTGTTCACCACCAGGTCCTGGATCTTGCGCTCGTGCTGGCGGATGTTGTCGACTTCCGTGCGCACGGAATCGCAAAGCTTCTCGACCATGCGCGCCGAGAAGCGGATCTGCATCAGCTCGGCCGAGATCTTCTTCTGCAGATCGAGGTACTTCGGCGCCTTGTGGCCATCCTTCTGCAGCACGCCGAGCATGCGCGTGAAAAGCTTGCGAATCGTGCCGAAGCGCTCGAGCGCGGCGACTTTCAACCGTTCGAGGTTCTCGCTTTCGACGACGCCGGGGTCGGTCTCGTCCTCCTCGTCGTCGATCTCTTCGCTGTCGTCCTCGATCTGCGTCAACTGCTCGTTGAAGTCGAGCAGCCCGTCGACGACGTCGTCGATCTTCAGTTCGTCCTTGCCGATCTTGTCCGCGAGATCGAGGATCTGCGTCACCGTCATCGGGCATGCCGAAATCGCGAGGATCATGTGCTTCAGACCCTCCTCGATGCGCTTCGCGATTTCGATCTCGCCTTCGCGCGTCAGCAGTTCGACCGAGCCCATCTCGCGCATGTACATGCGCACCGGATCGGTCGTACGACCGAATTCGGAATCGAGCGTGGACGCGGCGGCTTCGGCTTCCTCTTCGACGTCCTCTGCGGGAACGGTGGGCGTCGTCTCGGACATCAGCAACGTCTCGGCATCCGGTGCTTCGTCGTACACCTGGATGCCCATGTCGCCGATCATCGAGATGATGCCCTCGATCTGTTCGGCGTCGAGAATGTCGTCCGGCAGGTGATCGTTGATCTCGGCGTACGTCAGGTAGCCGCGCTCCTTGCCGAGCACGATCAGCGTCTTCAGCCGCCGCTTGCGCGCCTCGACGTCCGCCGGCGTCAACTCGCGTGGCGCGACTTCAGCGTGCTTGCCGTTCCGGCCTTTCTTGTGCGCGGCGTCTTCTGCGCGTTTGCCGGCGATTCGGGCGGCGATTTCGCCTGCCGACGGCTTGCGCGCGGGCGCCCCCTTGGCTGCCGCAGCAGCCGGCAGCGGCTTTGCCGCCGGTGCTTTGGTCGCCGCGTTCTTGTCCGGCTTCGAGGAAACGACCGGCTTCGCAACCTTCAGCGCTTCGCGGGATTTCGGTGTGCTCTTTGTTTTCGGCGGCGCCGGCCGCGCGTGCTTCGCGGAAGCAGCGGTTTTGCCGGACGACTTATGCGACGTGCCGGCCGCAGGGCGCCGTGCCGCGGGCCGCTTGGCGGCGGCAGACGTCTTTCGCGCAGGCGTCTTTACGCCGGCACGTTTCTTGGGAGCGGACTTGCGCCTGCCGGCAGTAGGCGGTTTGCGGGCAGGTTTCGCGTGTTTCTTGACCATGATCATCCTTGTTCCGTACGGCGCCGCCCGACCGGGGCGAAATTCGCGGGGCGCGCCGTTCCGTATGCAAAGGCCGCGCCGTCCAGTGAGAATGGGGGCAACGCGAAAAACCTCAAATTATAACCTGCGAACGTGGGTCGCTTGTGTCGCGGCCGTGCTTTTTCAGCCTTCGCTTCGCGGGCCTCGGGCCGCAGCAAGCCCGCGCGACAGCGACTCCCGCTGCTCGGCGCTCAATTGCTCGAGTGGTCGCTGCAAAAGCGCGTGCAACGCACGCTGCTCGTCCGCCTGCCGCCAGCGCGCCGCCGCAGCCAGAACCTGCGTTTCGACCTGTTCTGCCGACAGTTCCTGATCGGCCGCGGAAGCGAGCACATCGGCGAGGACGTCGGCGTGCGTCGTATCCGCAAAGTGCTGCAGCACGCTGGCGGTGGTCGGGTCGCTCGAAGCGGCGATGCAATGGTCGACCAGCGCGCGCCAGGCAGCGGCTTCGGGTGTCCGATCGTCCGGTTGCGGCAGCGCATGCCGGCGCGCGAGTGACGGTTCGAGGAGCAGGCCTTGCAACAAGGCGCGCAGCAGTGACGGAGGCCGGCGCGCGGGTCCGCGCACCGGCTTTGAACGCGTCGGCGCAGCACTGCGTCGCTGCCCGGTCACGAGCGTATCGAGTTGGTCCCCGGGGATTCCGGCAAGTTCGGCCAGCTGACGCCGGACCAGCGCGCCGAGGATCGGCGCCGCCATTCCC
>JAICVH010000251.1 GCA_025935435.1 Burkholderiales bacterium | reverse complement strand
TGTTCGACTCCGGAAATTGGGATGCTTCGGATCTGCGAGCGCCTGGGTCGCGCGCGTGCATCGGACGAACACTGCTCGACACGTCGACGTCGGCGTTGACATCGATCATCCTAAATCTTAGGATTGGGCGCAAGCGTTTTCCGCACGTCAATCCGCATCAAGCCTAACGCGCTTCGTTCCGTTTGCCCCAGCCGTCGGACAGTTCGCCAAGCACAAACACGGTGAAGGCCGTCATCACCGATCATCACTATGCCGACATCGGCAACGCGCTACGCACCCTGAGTGAAGCGGGGATCGACTGCGATGTCGGCGACTGTCGCGATGAAGACGACGCGATCGCGCTTGGGCGGGGAGCCGACGCGGTCATCAATCAGCATATGCCGGTCACGGCCCGGATGCTCGATGCGTGGCCACGCTGCCGTGCTGTCGTGCATTTCGGCAAGGGCGTGGACAACATCGACGTGGTCGCGGCGACGGCGCGCGGCATCTGGGTCTGCAACGTGCGCGATGCCAACTGGGACGAAGTGTCGAACCACGTGCTCGCGCTGGTCCTCGCGTTTGCGCGTGGACTCCTTGTCTACGATCGCGAAGTGCGCGCCGGCCGCTGGAGCTACCGCGCTGCGATGCCGCGTCATCGTCTCGCCGGGCAGGTGCTCGGGATCGTCGGCTTCGGCGACATTGGCCGCATGCTCGCGCGGAAGGCGCGTGGAATCGGCATGCGCGTGCTCGCGCACTCGCGCCACGGTGTCACAGAGGGCGACGTTGCGTTGGTCAGCCTTTCCGAGCTCCTGCAACAATCGGACTACGTGTCGCTCCACGTGCCGCTCACCGAAGCCAGCGCGGGGATGATCGGCCGCGACGAACTGTCGCTGATGAAGCCCAGCGCATACCTGATCAACACGTCGCGCGGACGCGTGGTCGATCAGCGTGCGCTCGTCGACGCGCTTCGGGGGCGCCGGATTGCGGGGGCCGGCCTCGACGTTACCGAGCCCGAACCGCCGCCTCGCGACGATGCACTGCTTGGCCTCGACAACGTCATCCTGACACCGCATGTCGCGTGGTATTCCGAGGAATCGCGCGAGCGCGTGACGGTGGAGGCGGCATGTGAAGTGGTGCGCATCCTGCAAGGTCGAATGCCGCGCTCGCCGGTCAATCCGGAAGTCGCGCTCAGGCGCCGTACGCCGTGACATCCGATCGTCGTCGTCTACCTGGAGTGCGCGGTGCGTGACACCCTGAAGATCGGACCAATCGAAGCGGCAAGCGGCGCGGTTCGCAGTGGTCTCGTTTCCATCGGTCAGCTGGCCGACGGCGTCACCGAAGTGCAGATACCGGTCGTTGTGCTCAACGGTCGCGAAGACGGGCCGGTCGTCTACCTGCATGCAGGATCGCACGGGCAGGAGACGATTTACTCCGTGGAAATGCTGCGCCGGTTGCGAGGCGAGCTGGATCCGTCGCTGCTGCGGGGCGCACTGATCGCCGTCCCGCTTGCCAATCTGCTCGCGCATCAATTCGCAACGCGCGTTGCGCCACATTACGCCGCACGCGAAGGCGTCGCATTCGCCGGCGACATACACAAGCTGTGGCCCGGCGATGCCAAGGGCAGCCTGACGCAGCGCATCGTGCATTTTCTCTGGACGAATATCGCGCAGCGGGCGGACGTCGCCATCGACCTGCACGCAGTGGGCGAACCCGGGATCCCGTTCACCTTCATGTATCGCGGTGGAAAGCGTGACGCGGAAGGCACGCCACAATGGGAGAAAACGCTCGCGCTGGCACGCGCCTTCGGCGTCACGATGGTTACGACGGCGCCCAATCCGCTGACGCTCGCCGGTGCGTGTCTCGACGAAGGCAAGCCGGGATTGATGATCGAGATGACGAAATCCCGGATGCAGGACGATGCCATTGTCGCCGCAGCACTGCGCGGGATTCGCAACGTGTTGATCGAGCTCCGCATGCTGGACGGGACGGTCGAGCCGCAGCGTGACGTCCCCATCGTTCCCGGCGTCCATCCGGCGCTGCCGACGATCCGCGCAGAGCGCGGCGGCCTCATCCGCTTCGAAGTCGCATGCGGCGCATTCGTACCGGCCGGCACCGTTGTTGCGCGCATTCGGGACATCTTCGGCACCGAGCTCGAGGCGATACGCATGCCTGCCGACGGCTACGTGATGACGTTTCCGCCGCAGAGCTGGGTGGGCAACCAGGCCGTCGCCACCGGCGATCTCGTCGCCGACATCTTCGCCTGAACTTTCATTGGAAACATCGAACAGGAGCATCCGTACGTGAAGATCACCGAAGTGGAAGCGATCGTGCTGCGGCAACCGGTCGTCGACGGCGCCATCGCCGACGGCAGCCAGGACGATCTCATCGTGAGGATTCACACCGACGAGGGAATCGTCGGCATCGGCGAGGTCGACTCGGCTCCGGAAGTCGTCAAGGCGGTCTTCGACGCACCCAACTCGCATTACATCGCGACGGGCTTGCGACATGTGCTGATCGGGGAGGATCCGCTCGACATCGAAGGTCTATGGCGACGGATGTACATGGGGTCCGTCTACTACGGGCGGCGCGGTGCGGCGATGCATGCGATCAGCGGCGTGGATATCGCGCTGTGGGACATCAAGGGCAAGAAGCTCGGCCAGCCGATTGCTGCGCTGCTCGGCGCTCGCAAGCGTGACCGCATTCGACCTTACGCGTCGCTGCTCATGCCTGACACCGAACGCGAGGTCGTCACCGCAGTCGAGCGTCTCGTCGGGATGGGCTTCACGGCGATCAAGTTCGGCTGGGGCCCGCTCGGCAAGGACGAGGAGCACGACGTGCGTCTTGCACGTGCCGCCAAGCGCGCTGCCGGTAACGCGGAGATCCTGATCGATGCCGGCTTCGGCTATGGCGCCGACGCCGCGCGCGCGATCCGCGTGGCCCAAAAGTTCGAGGAGATCGGCATCTACTGGCTCGAGGAGCCGTTCGAGCCGGACGAGTTCGAGGCTTATGCAGCGCTGGCCGATGCCGTCGACCTGCGGGTCGCTGCCGGCGAGGAAGAGGCGACGCGGTGGGGATTTCGCGAATTGATGGAGCGCGGACACGTCGACGTGGTGCAACCGGACGTCACGCGATGCGGTGGTCTGAGCGAAGCGCTGCGCATTGCGCAGCAGGCCGAAGGTCGCGGTGTGATGTGCGTCCCGCATGCGTGGAAGAGCGGTGTCATCAAGGCCGCCTCGCTGCATCTGAACGCGGTGCTCGAAACGGCGTACTTTCAGGAATACTGCGTCGCGGAAACGCCGATCAATCGTCTGCTCACGCGGGAGCGGATGCCGGTCGAGGACGGTTGGGTCGCGGTTCCCGACCAGCCGGGTCTGGGTGTCGAGTTGGATCCCGACGTGCTCGAGCGTTACGCGGTGGGCGCGAAGCCTTTGCCGGTCGGCTGACGATGGCGTGACGCAGCGCTACAACACGCAGGACTTCAATTCGCGGCGTTCGCCGGTGTTCGCGCGCCGCGGCATGGTCGCGTCGGCGCAGCCGCTCGCAAGCCTCGCGGGGATGCGCATGTTGCTCGCCGGCGGCAACGCCGTCGATGCCGCGGTGGCTGCTGCCGCCGTCCTCGGTGTGGTCGAGCCGTATCAAACCGGTCTCGGCGGCGACGCCTTCGCATTGATCTACACCGCGCGCGATCGGCGCGTGCGTGCGCTGAACGCAAGCGGACCGGCTCCGGCTGCGGCGAGTGTCGAGAACTTCCGTGCGCGCGGGCTCGACGCCGTCCCTCGGCAAAGCCCGCTCGCGTGGACGGTGCCCGGATGCGTCGATGGTTGGTCGCAGATGCTCGCGGCCCACGGCAAGTTCACGTTGCGCGAAACGCTGCGGCCGGCAATCGAATACGCGGCGGAGGGCTTCCCGGTCGCACCCGGCGACGCGCGGAGCTGGAAGCAGAGCGAGCAACGGCTGCAGCGCGACGCCGAAGCCGCTCGCACGCTGCTGCTCGATGGTCGCGCGCCCGGAGCCGGCGAGGTTGTCGTTCAGCGCGATCTCGCGCGCGCATTGCAGCAGGTCGCCGACGGCGGGCGCGATGCGTTCTACGAGGGGGAGATCGCGGAGCGCCTCGTCGCGTTCTCGGAGCAAGCGGGCGGCCTGCTGTGTCTCGCCGACCTCGCCGACTATCGCGCACAGTGGCAGGAGCCGATCGGGCTCGATTACCGCGGCTATCGCGTGCTGGAGTGCCCACCCAATGGTCAGGGGCTCGCAGCGCTGCTCGCCCTCGCCGCTGTCGCGCCGGTCGACTTTGCCACGTTCCGCCGCGATTCACCGGAATGCTGGCATCTTCTGATCGAAGCGACCAAGCAGGCGATGCTGGCCGCGCAAGCGCACGTTGCAGACCCGCGCTTCTGCGAGGTGCCCGTTGTGCGATTGCTGGCGGACGCCAAGCCGCCGCAGGGGTGGCGCGCGTCGTCTCCGGACGCGCGTGCGTTCGGTCGAACGGACACGGTTTATCTCGCGGTTACCGATGCGGAAGGCAATGGCGTTTCGTTCATCAACAGCGTCTATGACGACTTTGGCAGCGGGCACGTGGCGGCGGGACTGGGTTTCGTCATGCAGAACCGCGGTGCCGGCTTCTCACTCGATGCGCGACACCCGAACGTGCTCGCACCTCGCAAGCGACCGTTCCACACGATCATCCCGGCCATGCTGCTGCGCGGCGACGCACTGCACGCGGTGTTCGGCGTCAGCGGCGGCTTCATGCAGCCACAGGGACACCTGCAGCTGCTGGTCAACCTGCT
>JAICVH010000317.1 GCA_025935435.1 Burkholderiales bacterium | reverse complement strand
TCGGCCGCGCTGCAGTTCGAGCGTGCGGCGCGAACGCGCGACAAGATCGCGCGGTTGCAACAGTTGCAGTCGCGCCAATTCGTCGAAAGTGCGACAGCCGGCGACGTCGACGTGATATCAGCCGTGCACGAGGAGAACCTGTACGCCGTCAACGTCGTGATGATCCGCGGCGGCCGCCACGTCGGCGACCGGACGTTCTTTCCGCGTCATGCGGAGGCGGTAGATGAAAGCGACGTCGTCACGGCATTTCTCGCGCAACACTACGTCGAGCGGCCGGTGCCGCCGGCGCTGATTGCGCCGCAGGCGACCGAGGCCGAGGCGTTGGCGGAGGTTCTGACGACGCAGTCGGGACGCAAGGTCGAGATCACGACCAATCCCGGCGGCGAGCGACGTGTGTGGCTCACGATGGCGACCCAGAACGCAACGCTCGCGATCCGCCAGCGACTTGCGCAAAAAGCGACGCAGGAAGACCGGCTCGCGGCATTGCAGGAGGCGTTGCGTCTTCCACCGTCGGTGCAACGAATCGAATGCTTCGATGTTTCGCATACGATGGGAGAGGCTGCCGTCGCATCGTGCGTCATCTACGACAAGCATGCGATGCAGACGTCGGAATATCGTCGTTTCAACGTGACGCCGGCGCAGGCCGGTGACGACTACGCGGCAATGCGCGAGGCCTTGACACGACGCTGCGCGCGTATCGTCGCCGGTGAATATCCGGCGCCGGATTTGCTCGTCATCGATGGCGGGCGCGGCCAGGTGGGAATTGCCGCCGAAGTGCTTGCGGAGCAGGGGTTGCATCAAACGCCGTTGATCGGCATTGCCAAGGGACCCGAACGCAAGCCCGGTCTCGAGGACATCGTCTTTCCGGGTCGCGACGCGGTACTCAATCTGCCCGCCGACCACCCGGGGCTGCATCTGCTGCAACAGATTCGGGACGAAGCGCATCGCTTCGCGATCCAGGGTCACCGCGCTCGTCGAGCGAAGACGCGCAATACATCATCGTTGCAGGAAATCGGGGGCATCGGTGCCAAGCGGCGACAGGCGCTGCTCGCACATTTCGGAGGACTGAAGGGCATTCAATCAGCGAGCATCCAGGATCTGGCGCGCGTTCCCGGCATTTCGCGCGCGCTTGCCGAGAGGATCTACGCGCAGCTGCATTGACGGCGATCACGCGTCGCTTCAATTCGCCAGAGTAGAATTGCTCGTTGCCGCGGGCGATCGCTGCGCGCGGCTGCGGAGCCGACGCTCGCGATGGTGCCCAACTTTCCGACCGCGTTGACGTGGCTGCGGATCGTCTTGATCCCGGTTTTCGTCGGCGTTTATTACGTCCCTGATGACTGGCTGTCGCCGGCCCTGCACAACTGGGTCGGCATGGGCGTGTTCGCGCTTGCCGCCATCACCGACTGGTTCGACGGCTATCTGGCACGACGCTGGGGGCAGACGAGCCTCTTCGGCGCATTTCTCGATCCGGTCGCTGACAAGTTGATGGTTGCGGCGGCGTTGATACTCCTTGTCGAACTCGGGCGCGCCGAGGCGTATCTGGCAATCATCATCATCGGCCGCGAGATCGCGATTTCCGCGCTGCGGGAATGGATGGCGCAACTCGGCAAGTCACGCAACGTGGCGGTCGCGTTCGTGGGGAAGATCAAAACGGTGGCGCAGATGACGGCGCTGATCGCGCTGCTGCTGTGGGAGAACGTGATTCCCGGCGTGTCGACGCCGTTGCTTGGAACGTTCGCGCTATGGGTGGCGGCGATTCTGACGCTGTGGTCGATGTTTCATTATCTGCGGCTCGCGGCGCCGCATTTTGAAACGGCAGCGTCGACGCGCGAACCTGACACTCGCGCCACCAACACGAAGCCGACGGTGAACGCAGCGAGGCCGCCGGTGCACTAGCGCGTGTTAAAATGCGCACTGCGCCGTCACGTAACAGCTACGACGGCGTTTCTCTTGTTCCCCGATAGCTCAGTCGGTAGAGCGACGGACTGTTAATCCGCAGGTCCCAGGTTCGAGCCCTGGTCGGGGAGCCAAATCCGGATGTTGGGGTGGATAGCAGCGACGACCCACTTTCCGGTGATATATTGGTCGTGCCTGTTCCGTGTCATGCGGACGTCTGACCGGAGCGCCAGTGGGCGGGCGGAGTTTAGGCTCCCCCCTGGGAGCGACGACGATGGCTGGACAGGTAACCGCGACCGGGCTACGCGATGGCCCACGCTTTATATTTTATAGCGGTTATGTGGCTCCCTTGAGCCGTCAGTACCTACGCTATACACGTGGCGCGCGGAGTCTTGTAACCGCGATCTGAAGCACCTTGGTCAGGCAACCTGCGCCCCGAGGAAACATGAAAAACGAGAAAGCAATCGCTGACCATTGGGCTCAGGGCGACGTCTACGCTCTCATCGTCTCTGCATTGGGGAAGATGTCCAAGTCCCTGGACGAGGTGACGCTTGAGGATCTGGCTCCGGTCGATCATTTTCACGCTCGAGGATTTGCCGCCACCCAAGAGCTTGCCGATCGTCTGCCCATTAAAGCTGGTCAACATATCGTTGACATTGGTTGCGGCCTCGGCGGCCCCGCTCGCTATATCGCTAGACGGTTTCAATGCAAGGTTAGCGGGCTCGATATCACGCAGCCGTTTGTCGAGGCAGGCAACAGACTCACAGCGCTGCTCCGTATGGAAGACCAAGTAACGATCCAACAGGGCGACGGTCAGCGTCTGCCATATGCAGATGCTGCTTTCGACGGCGCCTACACGCAGCACGTCACAATGAATGTGTCCGATCGGCCGAGGTTTTTCTCCGAGGCTTATCGCGTGCTGAAGAGTGGCGCCTTCTTCGCACTTACTGAGCACGGGCTAGGACCAAACGGCGATCCGCACTATCCCTTGCCATGGTCGGAAGACGGCAGCCAAGCCTACTTAATGCCGCCGCTCGAGACTCGCGCCCTTTTGGAGGCGGCAGGCTTTGAGGACATTGTCCTGGAAGACACCGGAGCCAAGTACCTCGCTGGATACAGGGCTGCGCTCGAGAAAGCGGAGAAAGGAATGTTGCCGCCGCTCGGCATTCATGTCCTGATGGGACAGAGTGCATCGCAGAAGACGCGCAACGCCGCGCGCAACATCGATGAAGGCCGTACCCACCCAATACAGGTAATCTGCCGCAAGCCGTCAGCATCTAACTTCTAAAAAACGGCCGAGTAAAAAGGTGCCGATGCAGTCGCTTCTCCCGCGCCAATCAAGAAGATAAAAATAGGAGAGGGCGGAATCTTGTCCGCCGCTCTGCGCCGATAACCGGCCGAGAGAGCGAATTTCTGGGCCGATTACACCCAAAGTCGCGCTGGTCGACACATTTCATCTCGGCACTGCACGCAGGGCTTCGTGCGCAGCTTGTCGCGCGCGCGACGTCGGCGATGACAGGGAAGAAGCCAGCGACGCGGAATTGGCGATCAGCGTGCGCAACTGCACGAATGTTGTAGCAGGGCTCTGCCCAGTTTCTGGCGGGCCATCGCGGCGATTGGCGACAACATGCTAAAGCGTCGAGTTGACGGAGCCTCCGTCAATCAGCAAATTCTGGCCGACGATGTAGCCCGCATCAGCACTACACAAAAAGGCGCACGCGCGACCGAACTCTTCGGGTGTACCGAAGCGATTGGCGGGCACCGCCGCCATCTGTGCCTTGGCGAAGTTTTCGTAGTCCTGTCCTGCCTTCGCAGCCAGTTTGCGAAGACCGTCGGTTTGCCGGTCGGTGGCGAATGGCCCGGGCAGCAAATTGTTGATGGTGACGTTGTGCTTGGCAACTTGGCGCGCAAGTCCCGCAACGAAACCGGTGAGACCGGTTCGCGCCGCGTTGGATAGTCCGAGATGTGCGAGCGGCGCCTTCACCGCTCGTGACGTGATATTCACGATGCGACCGAAGCGCTGGGCGATCATGCCATCCACCACTGCACGTATCAGCATGATCGGCGTGATCATGTTGTCGTTCACCGCCTTCTGCCACTCCGCTTCGTCCCAATCGCGGAAAT
>JAICVH010000087.1 GCA_025935435.1 Burkholderiales bacterium | reverse complement strand
GCATCGTCGTAGAACCCCGTGATCACCCGCCCGAGCAGGCGCGTGTTCGCGAACGCGCACTCGCGACCACGTGGCGCGAACTTGGCCACGATCGCGTCGTCGCTGCCTGGGGCGGATGCCCGCACACCAGCGGGGCGCGAATTCGGGCGGGCGCGGGGTGCTCGCGTTTTGCGATCGGTCATCGTGTCGACCTCATCCGGGAACGCGGCGGGTAGCCACGGCGCGGACGCATGTACGTGCATGAAAGGTGCGCGCGACGATACGCCGATCGGCGACGCGAGGCAACGTGTGACCGGGTACCGGCGCGGCGATACCGCGCGCCTGCTACGACGCCGGCCCGCGATAACGGACGCGGTAGATGGCGCCGGCCGCGTCGTCGGCGATCAGCAGTGACCCGTCCGGCGCGACCTGCACGTCCGCGGGGCGTCCCCACGCGGTTTCGCCTTGCAGCCAGCCTTCCGCGAACGGCTCGTAGGACACCGGCGCACCGGACGCATCGAGCGTCACCACCATGACGCGATAGCCGCTCTTCTGGCTGCGGTTCCACGAGCCGTGCTCGGCGATGAAAATCTGGCCGCGGTAACGCGGCGGGAATTGGGAGCCCGTGTAGAAGCGCATGCCCAGAGCAGCCACGTGCGGGCCGAGCCGTTGCGCCGGTGCCTTGAACGCGCTGCACGGCTTGCGCTCGCCGAATTCAGGATCGGCAATCGTGCCGGCGTGACAGTACGGATAGCCGAAGTGCTGGCCCGCGCCGGTGGCGCGGTTCAGCGTATCGGGCGGGACGTCGTCGCCCATTCGATCACGGCCGTTGCTTGTGAACCAGAGCTCGCCGGTCCGCGGGTGCCAGTCGAAGCCGACACTGTTGCGGATGCCCCGCGCGTATGTCTCGAGCGCGGTTCCGTCCGCGTTCATCCGCATGATCACCGCATAACGATCCGGGTCGGGCTCGCAGATGTTGCAGGGCGCGCCCACCGGGACGTACAGCTTGCCGTCGGGTCCGAACGCGATGAACTTGCGCCCATGCGCGCCGTCGTTCGGGAAGCGGTCGGACACGACGACCGGCTCGGGCGGATTCGCGAGCCTGCGCTCGATGTCGTCGAGCCGCAGGATGCGGCTCACGGCCGATACATAGAGCGCGCCGTTGCGAAACGCCACGCCGGCGGGCTCGCGCAAACCCGACGCGATCGCGTGCACGGCGGGCGCGCGTGGCGACGACGCGTCGAATGCGCTCGCCTCGATCGCGTACACACGACCCTGCAGGGAGCCGGCGAACAACGTACCGTTCGCGCCAAAGGTCATACCGCGCACGGCCGGGACTCGCGCGAGCAATTCGATCGTGAATCCGGGCGGCAGCCGGATGCGGTCGAGCGGCAGCGATTGCGCGAGCGCCTGCTGCATGGAAGCGAGCAGCACGACGAGCATCAGGGCGTGGCGTGTATGCATGAGCGATCGATGGTACGAACGAATGGGATTGGAACAGCGTTCGACGCCGCGGTTCAACGATCACGCACGGTGCACGCGGATGCCTTGGGCGGGCGAAACCGTTGCCTGCGCAGGCGGCGGTGCTATGCTGAACGGGTTGCACCGTCGATCGACCGTGTTCGATCGCCGCTCCGAGGTCCGACGATCGTCCGATGAACGCTCCCGAAACGGCACGCAACCTGTCACCGTTCACCACGCACCGCGACCCGGCATCGATCGGTTGCGAAGACATCGTCGGATTCGACATGATTCGCCGGCTGGTCGCTTTCCCTACGGTCAGCCGCGACTCGAACCTCGCGTTGATCGAATGGATCCAGGAGCATGTCGAAGGTCTCGGTGCGACGACGGCCCTGACCTTCGACGACGACCGGCGCAAGGCGAATCTCTTCGTGACGTTCGCCGCGCAGGACGGTAACGCGACGCGAGGCGGCATCGTGCTGTCGGGACATACCGACGTCGTGCCGGTCGACGGGCAGCCATGGGACACCGATCCATGGGCGGCGACCCTCGTCGGCCATCGGCTGCATGGTCGCGGCGTAACCGACATGAAGAGTTTTTCCGCGATCGGTCTCGCGTTCGTTCCCGAATTTTTGCGGCGCGGACTGAAGCGGCCGCTGCATTTCGCGCTGTCGTACGACGAGGAAGTCGGCTGCATCGGCGTGCGGCGTCTGATTGCCGATGTCGTCGCCAAAGGCGTCACGCCGACCGGTTGCATCATCGGCGAGCCGACCGGCATGCAACTCGTCGTCGCGCACAAGGGCAAGAAAAGCTGGCGCTGTCGCGTGCGCGGCCACGAAGCGCATTCGTCCCTGACCCCGCGCGGCGTCAACGCCGTGCAGATCGCATGCGACATCGTCGCGTGGATTGGCGAGCGTGCGCGCGCCTACCGCAGTGCGCAGCGGCAGGACCCCGCGTACGACGTGCCGTTCACGACGCCGCACGTCGGCGTGATCCGCGGCGGCACCGCGCTCAACATCGTGCCGCGCGATTGCGCGTTCGAGTTCGAAATTCGTCACTTGCCGTTCGACGATCCGGACGCGTTCTTTGCCGATGTCGAGCGGTTCGCACAATCGCTCGTACCCGCGATGAAGGCGGTGGATCCCGAGACGTACATCGAGTTCGATCACCTGTCGACGCTCCCGGGCTTCGATGACGACGGCCGCAACGCGATCGCCGACATCGGACGCGTGTGCAGCGAGGCCCAGGGCACGCACAAGGTGTCGTTCGGCTCGGAGGCGGCGCTCTTTCATAATGCATCGATGCCCGCGGTCATCTGCGGTCCGGGGCACATCGAACAGGCGCACCAGCCGAACGAATGGGTGAGCCTCGAGCAGCTCGCGCGTTGCGAAGACTTCATGCGGCGGCTCGCCTTGCATCTCTGCGTTGCGTGAATCCGGTATTGCCCGGCGCGCCGCCGGTCGACGTCGCGCTACCCGATCTGTCCCGCTGGTCGGCTGGCAATAGCGGCATTCCGTTCGTCTGGCGCTTTGTCGCCCCGGGCGGCGAGGGCGCGCCGCGCGTCACGGTCCAGGCGCTCACGCACGGCAACGAAGTGTGTGGCGCAATCGCACTCGACTGGCTGCTGCGCTGTGGCGTGCGGCCGCTGCGCGGTACGTTGACGCTGATCTTCGCCAACACGGCGGCGTATCAGACGTTCGATGCCGGCGATCCTTTCGCTGCGCGCTGCCTCGACGAGGATTTCAATCGGCTGTGGGATCCCAGCGTGCTGGACAGCGCGCGCAATTCGCGCGAACTGTCGCGGGCGCGTGAACTGCGCCCGTGCTATGACACGACCGACTATCTGCTCGACCTGCATTCGATGACGGACCCTTGCCCCGCCCTCGCACTGTCGGGGCGCCAGCGCAAAGGGATCGCGCTTGCACGCGCGCTCGGGATGCCGGAATACATCGTTGTCGACCACGGACACCAGGCCGGCCGGCGCCTTCGCGACTACGCGCAGTTCGATGATCCGTCCGATGAGCGAAATGCGCTGCTCGTCGAATGCGGCCAGCACTGGGAGGCAGCCGCGCCGATCGTCGCGCAACAGGCGACGCTGCGGTTTCTGAGCCACTTCGGCATGCTCGAGCGCGGTTTCGTCGATGCACACGTCGACACCGGTGATTTGCCGCCGCAACGCACGATTGCCGTCACCGACGTCGTGACGATCGAGACCGATCGGTTCGCGTTCACGTCCGCCGTCGCCGGACTGATGAGCGTGGGCCCGCGCGGCACGCTGATTGCGCGGGACGGCGAGCGGGAGATCCGCACGCCGTACGACGATTGCGTGCTGATCATGCCGACGCGCCGCCCGCGCAAAGGAGAAACGGCGGTGCGTCTCGGCCGCTACGTCAACTAGGGCGTGTCAACGCTATGGCGAACTCGGTCAATCCGGCGACGGGTCGTACCAGTAGCGGCGCCGTCGGTCCCGTTCGGCTTCGACCGTCACAGCCCTCCCCGGCACCACTTCCACGCTGATCGCGCCGCCGAGGTCGGTGCGGCGGCGCGCGGCACCCGCCTGGCGATAACGTGAAAGCACCTCGCTGCGCGGGTGACCGAAACGATTGCGGTAGCCCGCTGCAATGATCGCGACCGCGGGCGCCACGGCCGCGACGAACGCGGGTGTCGACGACGTCATGGAACCGTGGTGCGGCACCAGCAGCACGTCCGCTCGCAATGCATTCGGCGTGCGTTGGAGCAATTGTGCCTCGCTCAGCGCCTCGACGTCGCCGGTCAACAGCATGCTGCCGCTCGCTGCGTCGATTCGGACGACGCAGGACAGATCGTTGCTCTTCCGGCCGTCGTCGTCGTAGTCGCCGCCGGCAGGATGGAGCACGGTGAACGTCACGTCGTCCCAGACCCAACGCATGCCTGCGAGGCAGCGCATCGGCTGCGCAACACCGCGCGCCTGGGTGACCAGCGGGTGATCCGGCGGCAGCGAGGAGACCACACGATTCACCGGCAACGCGCGCAGGATTGACGCTGCGCCACCGGAGTGATCGTTGTCGGCGTGACTGACGACCAGTGCATCCAGTCGCACGACGCCCGCGGCGCGCAGGAACGGCGCGATGATGCGCGCGCCGGCGTCTGCGTCGTTGAAGCGCGGCCCGGTGTCGTAGACAAGCGCGTGATGCGCCGTGGCGACGAAGACGGCGAGACCCTGCCCGACATCGAGCACGACCACCCGCACGCCACCCGACGGCACGGACGGCGGTGCAATCAGCGCCATCGGCAGCATCCAGACCACGCCGAATGCACGTCCGGGGATCCCTCGCGGCGCGAAGAGCCATACGACGCCGGCGATCGCGGCGACGACGGTGAAGCCGCGTGGTGCGTGCGTCGTCCACACGGCGGCCGGCGTTGCCGCGAGCCATTCCAGGTATTGCATCAGCGCGGCGAGAATTGCATGCGCGATGCGCCACGGCAGATCGAACGGCAGCGCGATCGCCGTCAGCGCAACCGGGACGATGACCAGCGTGATGACCGGGATGGCGAGCGCATTCGCAAGCGCGGAAACCAGCGATACCTGCTGGAACAGCGCGAGCGTGCCCGGCAGGAGGCCGAGCGTTACCACCCATTGTGCGCGCCCCGATTCGTACGCTGCGTGCATGAATCGAAGGGACCTCGCTGCGCGCATCGCCAGCCGGCCGGCGCTCGCATAGAGGAGCAGGCCCACCGCACCGAACGACAGCCAGAACCCTGGAGCGAGCGTCGCCCACGGATCCCAGACGAGGACGACGACGAGCGACCAAAGCCACACGACCGACGCCGTACCGGGCCTGCCGACCCACAGCCCCGCCGCCGCGACGACGAGCATCAGCAGGGTGCGCACGGCAGGTACCTCGGCGCCGGCGAGCTGCACGTAGCCGAACGCGAATGCCACGCCCGCCGCGGCCGCGATCTTGCGCGCCGGGATGCGCGTCGTGAGCGCGGTGCTGCGCCGAGCGACCAGCATCGCGCACGCACCCGCGAGCGTGGCAAACACGGTGACGTGCAATCCGGATATCGAAACCAGGTGCGTAACGCCGGTGCGGTTGAATACGCTCCATTGCGCTTCCGGAATGGCGCGCTGGTCGCCGATCGTAAGCGCCGTCAGCACGCCGGCGTAATGCGCATCGGGAAGCGCATGCGCGATGCGACCGCGGATCGTTTCGCGCGTCCGCTGGATGTAATCCGTGAAGCGACCGGCGAACGTGCATCGCCGCAGGTTGGAAGGCGATTCGCGGACGTAACCGGTTGCGCGCAGCCCGTGCTCCAGCAGCCACGCCTCGAGGTCGAAACCATCCGGATTGACGTTGCCGTGCGGGCGACGCAGCCGAACGACGATGGACCAGCACTCGCCGGCATGTACGGTCGGACGATCCGGTCCATTCGTGCCGGCGACGCCTGCAGACGCGCGGTTGGCATGCGTATCGTCGGCCGCGATCGCATCGGTCGTGGGTATCGCGCGAAGCCGTGGTGCGAACCACGCGAGCGACAGGCGCCGGGGAACGACCGCATCGACCGTATCGACGGCCGTCACGGCGAATGCGAAACGCACGCCACCCGGGAGCGGTTGCGGGAGGTCGTCGACGATGCCGGTCACAGCGATATCGCGTGCTTCCCACGCGGACGGCAGCGCATCGGCAAGGCGGACCTGCGCCCGCACCGCGGCGTACGAGAAACCGAGAAGTGCTGCGGCAATCACCGATGCCGTTGCCGCGACGAACGTCAATGGCGCAGTGTCGGCGAGCGTTTGCCGACGGCGCACGAGGCGACGATGAACGAACATCGTCATCGCCGTCAGGCACGCGGCCGCCACGAACAGCGCCGATGCCAGCGGTGGCAGGCGCGGGCACGTCTGCAGCACTGCGGCGCCGGCGGCGAATGCCGCCAACACCGCGGCGGTCGGCGGGTTCACCGGCAGGCGCAGCGGTCATCATGCGACGATTGTCTGCGCCGGATGACGCCTTCGCCATCGGTCGTTTGGCCGAGCCCGCGACGCCATGCAGGGCGCGGCGGCGGCTGCCGATCAGCGCGTCACGCTGCGGCGTAGATGATCATTTGCGTGCAGCGAAACAGCGCCATCGTGCGACGGTCAGCGGCACGGTAGACGGTCGCGTCCCACACTTGCGTCGTGCGACCGAGATGCACCGGCCGTGCGGTGCAGCCAATCGTGCCCTCGCGCGCCGTGCCGAGAAAATTCGTCTTCAGTTCGATCGTCGTGAAGTTTTGCGCATCGGCCGGCAGATGCGCGAGGCAGCCGTAGCCGCACGCCGTATCCGCGAGTGCGATCACGCTCGCTGCATGCAGGTAACCGTTCGGCGCACGAAGTTCGGGACGTGCGTCGAGTTCTGCGTCGATATGGTCATCGCCGATGCCGACGACGCGAAAACCGACGAGCTCGGGCAGAAACCCGCGGCCGCGCTGGTTTGCGGCATCGAGCGTGAATTCGGGTCGCAGCGCCATCGTCACTTCCTCCCGGGAGTGTGAAACTGGAGCAGCACGCGATCGCAGGGCGCCGCTGCGACGAGCGGGTTCAGCGGCCCGATCTTGCCGACGCGCCGCCGAGCGCTTCCCGCAAATCAGCGATGAAGCGATCGACCGCTTCGGCGGGCGTATCCCATGCACACATCAGTCGCACGCCGGTATCGCCGATGAACGAATAGAAATGCCAGCCGCGCGCTCGCAACGATTCGATCGCGTGCGAGGGAAGATCGACGAACACGCCATTCGCCTGCACCGGCGCAAGCAAACGCGCCTGCGGCAGCGACGCAAGTGCGCGCGCAAGGCGTTCGGCCATCGCGTTTGCATGTGCCGCATGAACGAGCCACGCGCCGTCCTCGAGCACGCCGAGCCAGGGAGCGGCGAGAAAGCGCATCTTCGATGCAAGCTGTCCCGCCTGCTTGCGCCGCCGGGCAAATTCGAAGGCCAGCTCGCGGTCGAAGAACACGATCGCTTCGCCGGCCGGCAAGCCGTTCTTCGTACCGCCGAGCGACAGCACGTCGACGCCCGCGCGCCACGTGATGTCGGCGGGACTGCAGCGCAGCGTGACGACGGCGTTCGCAAAGCGGGCGCCGTCCATCTGCACTTTCATGTTCCGCGCATGCGCGACGTCGCAAAGCGCGGCGATCTCGTCGGGGGAGTACACGGTACCCATTTCGGTCGCCTGCGTCAGCGCGAGCGCACGCGGACGCGACGAGTGCTCGTCGTGCGGCGTGACGGCGGCGGCCACGACCGCGGCCGGCGTGAGCTTCGCGTCGGGCAGATCGATCGTCAGAAGCTTGGCGCCGCCGCTCATGAACTCGGGTGCTCCGCATTCGTCGACGTTGATGTGCGCGTGCGCGTGACAGACGATCGCGTCGGTGTTGCGGCACATCGCCGCGAGTGCAAGCGAATTGGCCGCGGTGCCGTTGAAGACGAAGAAAACGTCGCACGCCGTTTCGAAGACGCGCTCGATGGCTGCGCCGGCCGCCACTGTCCAGTCGTCCGCGCCATATGCGGGCGCATGGCCCACGTTCGCGCGTTCGAGCGCGCGCCACGCTTCCAGGCAGATGCCGGCGTTGTTGTCGCTGGCGAATTGCGCTCCCCCGACGCTTGCGGCTGTCTCCGCTGCGCTGCCCCCCTCGCCGCTCATGGTGGAGACGAAGCTCGGGTCACAGCCGTTCGCCGACCCAGCGCTCGACCGACTGCAGCGCCTGCGGGAGCGCGGCGGCGTTGGTG